>NZ_JBQZXC010000001.1:0-94805 GCF_053555815.1 Shigella sp. SIG6
CAAATCACGCATCGCTCCTTCGAACCGTTTATTCGTGCGATCCAGGCGCAAATTTCCCCTTGTTGCAATTGCATCATCGCGGGGGGCATTGATACGCCAGAAATATTGGCACAGATTACCCCCTTCGATTTCCATGCTCTCCAGGGATGCCTGTGGCCTGCCGTTCCTATAAATCAGATAACGACGTTGGTTCAGCGATAACCTTCCTGTTTGCTGGTGTTTAAGACGAGAGTAACCGTCTACACTATCAAACAGATAGGATCTATGACCCTGTCTTTTATTACCCGCTGGCGCGATGAATTGCCAGAAACCTATACAGCACTTTCCCCTACGCCTTTAAATAATGCCCGGCTGATTTGGCATAATACCGAACTCGCTAACACGCTGAGTATTCCATCGTCGCTGTTTAAAAATGCCGCAGGTGTCTGGGGCGGCGAAACCCTACTGCCTGGTATGTCACCACTGGCACAGGTTTACAGTGGTCATCAGTTCGGCGTCTGGGCGGGCCAACTGGGTGATGGGCGCGGCATTTTACTTGGCGAACAACTGCTTGCTGATGGCACTACAATGGACTGGCATCTGAAAGGTGCTGGCCTGACGCCTTATTCGCGAATGGGTGATGGACGGGCGGTTTTACGTTCGACGATACGAGAAAGTCTCGCCAGTGAGGCGATGCATTATCTGGGCATTCCGACGACCCGCGCGTTAAGTATCGTCACCAGCGATTCGCCAGTGTATCGGGAAACGGTGGAGCCAGGCGCGATGCTGATGCGTGTGGCACCAAGTCATCTGCGCTTTGGTCATTTCGAACATTTTTACTATCGCCGCGAGCCGGAAAAGGTTCGTCAGTTGGCTGACTTTGCCATTCGTCATTACTGGTCACATCTTGAAGACGATGAGGACAAATACCGTCTCTGGTTTAACGATGTTGTCGCACGTACCGCGTCGTTAATTGCCCAATGGCAGACGGTCGGCTTTGCACATGGGGTGATGAATACCGACAACATGTCGCTGCTGGGACTGACGCTTGATTACGGGCCGTTTGGTTTTCTTGATGATTACGAACCCGGTTTTATTTGTAATCACTCGGATCATCAAGGGCGTTATAGCTTTGATAATCAACCTGCTGTCGCGTTGTGGAATTTACAGCGTCTGGCGCAGACATTGTCACCATTTGTTGCCGTAGATGCCCTGAATGAGGCCCTGGACAGCTATCAGCAGGTTTTGTTGACGCATTATGGACAACGGATGCGGCAGAAACTAGGCTTCATGACGGAGCAAAAAGAGGATAACGCGCTACTGAATGAATTATTCAGTCTGATGGCGCGAGAGCGCAGCGATTATACCCGCACATTCCGCATGCTGAGTCTGACCGAGCAGCACAGCGCGGCGTCACCGCTACGTGATGAGTTTATTGATCGTGCGGCATTTGATGACTGGTTTGCCCGTTATCGGGGGCGTTTGCAACAAGACGAGGTTAGCGATAGTGAGCGTCAGCAACTGATGCAAAGCGTTAACCCAGCTCTGGTATTGCGCAACTGGTTGGCGCAACGGGCGATTGAAGCGGCAGAAAAGGGTGATATGATGGAATTGCACCGCCTGCATGAGGCGTTGCGAAATCCTTTCAGCGACAGAGATGATGACTATGTCAGTCGTCCACCTGACTGGGGTAAACGGCTGGAAGTCAGCTGCTCGAGTTAAAGGCTACTTAGTTAACAGCAGCTTGCCAGCCTGAGTTTTACGGAGCAGATATTCTTGCCCGTCATGATCGATAATCAGTTTGCCATCCGGACCTAACAGTGTCTGGCTGGTAATTCGCCGGATGGGCTGCGGGGAAGCGGTCTTGTGATTGGCATCCGTTTCAGGCGTGAGTTTTCTGCTATCCGTATAACGCATAAAAATTAATAATAATTGATATAACAATGATTCTTATTATCAATATTATGGCAGGCCAGAGCAAGCAGTAATGTGTTGAGAAGACAACAAGTTGCGCAGAAATGCCCATCCCATCAGGAATGGGCACGCATTCAGAAGCGGGTATCTACCGCAGAGGCGAGTTTTTCGACCAGGCGTTCGGTATCTTCCCAGCCCAGACACGGGTCGGTAATGGATTGACCGTAAGTGAGCGGCTGACCGCCGACGATTTTTTGCGTTCCTTCGCGCAGGAAACTTTCCGCCATAATTCCAGCAATCTCCGTAGAGCCATTGCGGATTTGCTGACAAATATCCTCACAAACTTCTAACTGGCGACGGTGCTGCTTCTGGCAGTTACCGTGGCTGAAATCCACCACCAGATGTTCAGGTAAATCAAACTCGTGCAGCGTATCGCAGGCTGCGGCGATATCATCGGCATGATAATTCGGTTTTTTGCCGCCACGCATAATAATGTGGCCATACGGGTTGCCGCTGGTCTGATAGATGGTCATCTGACCATTTTTGTCTGGCGAGAGGAACATATGGCTGGCGCGGGCTGCGCGGATAGCATCCACGGCAATCCGCGTGTTGCCATCGGTACCATTTTTAAAACCTACCGGACAGGAGAGTGCTGAAGCCATTTCGCGGTGGATCTGACTTTCGGTAGTACGAGCGCCAATCGCGCCCCAACTGATTAAATCAGCAATAAACTGACCTGTCACCATATCGAGGAACTCAGTCGCGGTAGGGACACCCAGCTCATTTACCTGTAAAAGTAATTTGCGCGCCAGCTCCAGACCGTGATTTACCCGATAGCTGCCGTTTAAATCCGGATCGGAGATTAGCCCTTTCCAGCCGACAACAGTTCGTGGTTTTTCAAAATAGGTGCGCATTACGATTTCCAGCCGTGACTGGTACTGGTTGCGCAGCGACTGCAGACGGGTGGCGTACTCCATTGCAGCGGTGAGATCGTGGATCGAGCAGGGGCCAATAATGACCAACAGTCGCTTATCTTCACCATTCAGTATTTTTTCAATTCTGCGGCGGGAGTCGGTGACATGGGTGGCGACGCCAGGCGTTACGGGATACCGTAGCGCGAGTTCGGCGGGCGTTACCAGGCTCTCAATACGCGCAGTACGGAGTTCGTCAGTTCTGTTCATTACAAGTCTCAGAAATTTGTTGCTTCTACGGCAGGACTACCGGAAAGTGATGCGCATCACGATAAACCAATCGCAGCTGATTTCAAGTGCGAGGTGTGTCACACCTCGCCGGGTGGTTAGCATGATAACAAAAAAACAAACCAATGCACTAGTTCTCTAGTACATTCGGCGACTAAGGCCCATGATATCGAGGATCTTGGTGGCAATCTCTTCTACCGAATAATTGGTACTGTTAATCCACGGGATCTGATTTTTACGGTACAAGGCTTCCACTTCCGCGACTTCCATCCTGCACTGACGAAGCGAGGCATAGCGACTGTTCTCCCGACGTTCCTCGCGAATCGCCGCCAGACGTTCCGGGTCGATAGTCAGGCCGAACAATTTATGCTGAAGCGGTTTGAGCGACGCGGGTAGCACCAGATTATCCATATCGTCGGCAATAAAGGGGTAGTTTGCCGCGCGGATACCAAATTGCATTGCCAGATACAGACTGGTGGGGGTTTTACCACAGCGAGAAACACCGAGCAGGATCACCTGAGCCTGATCCAGATTGCGCAACGAAATGCCGTCATCGTGGGCGAGGGTGTAATCAATCGCCGCAATGCGCGCATCATATTTATTGAGATTATTAGGGTTAAGGCCATGGGTACGATGAGCAATCGGCGTTGGATCCAGTTTCATCTCTTGTTGTAGCGGGGCAACCAGCGCCTGAACGATATCCTGGCAAAAGCCTTCACTTTGCAAGATGATGGCGCGAATCTCCGGCAACACGATGGAGTAGAAGACCAGCGGACGCACGCCTGTCTGGTGATAAATTGCGTCAATCTGATCCTTCACTGCCCGTGCACGGCTCTCATTTTCGACAAACGGCAGCGTGATGCTGCTGATAGTGACGGGAAATTGTGACATTACTGCGTGTCCTAATACCTCCGCAGTTATTGCCGTACCATCAGAAATATAAAAAACGTGGCGATCAACAGCATTATCCATTTTGTTCTTCCCGTGAAGCAGACATAATTCTATGAAAGCATAAATTAAAAACGCACAGAAGCGTAGGACGTAATGTCCGGCTTATAAAATGAACCTTCATTTTATTTTTTATGAAAACAGCATTTCATTTTTATGGTTTCGTTTATACCGATGGTTTATGTGGAAATTGTCGAATAGAGCAGGTTTGCGCAACGCTGGGATCAGTCTTAAAAAGTAAAAAAATATATTTGCTTGAACGATTCACCGTTTTTTTCATCCGGTTAAATATGCAAAGATAAATGCGCAGAAATGTGTTTCTCAAACCGTTCATTTATCACAAAAGGATTGTTCGATGTCCAACAATGGCTCGTCACCGCTGGTGCTTTGGTATAACCAACTCGGCATGAATGATGTAGACAGGGTTGGGGGCAAAAATGCCTCCCTGGGTGAAATGATTACTAATCTTTCCGGAATGGGTGTTTCCGTTCCGAATGGTTTCGCCACAACCGCCGACGCGTTTAACCAGTTTCTGGACCAAAGCGGCGTAAACCAGCGCATTTATGAACTGCTGGATAAAACGGATATTGACGATGTTACTCAGCTTGCGAAAGCGGGCGCGCAAATCCGCCAGTGGATTATCGACACTCCCTTCCAGCCTGAGCTGGAAAACGCCATACGCGAAGCCTATGCACAGCTTTCCGCCGATGACGAAAACGCCTCTTTTGCGGTACGCTCCTCCGCCACCGCAGAAGACATGCCGGACGCTTCCTTTGCCGGTCAGCAGGAAACCTTCCTCAACGTTCAGGGTTTTGACGCCGTTCTCGTGGCAGTGAAACATGTATTTGCTTCTCTGTTTAACGATCGCGCCATCTCTTATCGTGTGCACCAGGGTTACGATCACCGTGGCGTGGCGCTCTCCGCCGGTGTTCAGCGGATGGTGCGCTCCGACCTCGCATCTTCTGGCGTGATGTTTTCCATTGATACCGAATCCGGCTTTGACCAGGTGGTGTTTATCACTTCCGCATGGGGCCTTGGGGAAATGGTCGTGCAGGGTGCGGTTAACCCGGATGAGTTTTACGTGCATAAACCGACACTGGCGGCGAATCGCCCGGCTATCGTGCGCCGCACCATGGGGTCGAAAAAAATCCGCATGGTTTACGCGCCGACCCAGGAGCACGGCAAGCAGGTTAAAATCGAAGACGTACCGCAGGAACAGCGTGACATCTTCTCGCTGACCAACGAAGAAGTGCAGGAACTGGCAAAACAGGCCGTACAAATTGAGAAACACTACGGTCGCCCAATGGATATTGAGTGGGCGAAAGATGGCCACACCGGCAAACTGTTCATTGTGCAGGCGCGTCCGGAAACCGTGCGCTCACGCGGTCAGGTCATGGAGCGTTATACGCTGCATTCACAGGGTAAGATTATCGCCGAAGGCCGTGCTATCGGTCATCGCATCGGCGCGGGTCCGGTGAAAGTCATCCATGACATCAGCGAAATGAACCGCATCGAACCTGGCGACGTGCTGGTTACTGACATGACCGACCCGGACTGGGAACCGATCATGAAGAAAGCATCTGCCATCGTCACCAACCGTGGCGGTCGTACCTGTCACGCGGCGATCATCGCTCGTGAACTGGGCATTCCGGCGGTAGTGGGCTGTGGAGATGCAACAGAACGGATGAAAGACGGTGAGAACGTCACTGTTTCTTGTGCCGAAGGTGATACCGGTTACGTCTATGCGGAGTTGCTGGAATTTAGCGTGAAAAGCTCCAGCGTAGAAACGATGCCGGATCTGCCGTTGAAAGTGATGATGAACGTCGGTAACCCGGACCGTGCTTTCGACTTCGCCTGCCTGCCGAGCGAAGGCGTGGGCCTTGCGCGTCTGGAATTTATCATCAACCGTATGATTGGCGTCCACCCACGCGCACTGCTTGAGTTTGACGATCAGGAACCGCAGTTGCAAAACGAAATCCGCGAGATGATGAAAGGTTTTGATTCTCCGCGTGAATTTTACGTTGGTCGTCTGACTGAAGGGATCGCGACGCTGGGTGCCGCGTTTTATCCGAAGCGCGTCATTGTCCGTCTCTCTGATTTTAAATCGAACGAATATGCCAACCTGGTCGGTGGTGAGCGTTACGAGCCAGATGAAGAGAACCCGATGCTCGGCTTCCGTGGCGCGGGCCGCTATGTTTCCGACAGCTTCCGCGACTGCTTCGCACTGGAGTGTGAAGCAGTGAAACGTGTGCGCAACGACATGGGGCTGACCAACGTTGAGATCATGATCCCGTTCGTGCGTACCGTAGATCAGGCGAAAGCGGTGGTTGAAGAACTGGCGCGTCAGGGGCTGAAACGTGGCGAGAACGGGCTGAAAATCATCATGATGTGTGAAATCCCGTCCAACGCCTTGCTGGCCGAGCAGTTCCTCGAATATTTCGACGGCTTCTCAATTGGCTCAAACGATATGACGCAGCTGGCGCTCGGTCTGGACCGTGACTCCGGCGTGGTGTCTGAATTGTTCGATGAGCGCAACGATGCGGTGAAAGCACTGCTGTCGATGGCTATCCGTGCCGCGAAGAAACAGGGCAAATATGTCGGGATTTGCGGTCAGGGTCCGTCCGACCACGAAGACTTTGCCGCATGGTTGATGGAAGAGGGGATCGATAGCCTGTCTCTGAACCCGGACACCGTGGTGCAAACCTGGTTAAGCCTGGCTGAACTGAAGAAATAAAATAAATCCCCGGCGGCGTTCAGTCGCCGGGGTTATGTGATCCCCGAAGATGAAACTTATTCAATCTCTTCACAGACATCCTGCGTTAATCGCCGTATAATATCTTTTCTTAACAAAAACTTTTGTATTTTATCTGAGGCAGTACGCGGTAGTTTTTCGATTACCGCGATATGTTCAGGATATTTATATTTTGCGACCCGTTTACGGCTAAAAAAAGCCACCATCTCTTCCAGCGATAATGAATGATGCGGCGCTTTCAGCACGACATAAGCGCATGATCGTTCACCTAAACGTTCATCGGGCATTGCAACCACACAGGCATCGTGAATTTTAGGATGCTGCAATAAAATATCTTCCACTTCACGGCTGCTAATATTTTCGCCGCCGCGGACAATAATATCTTTTTTGCGTCCGGTAATTTTTATATAGCCAGCCTCATCCATACGGCAGAGATCGCCGCTGTAATACCAGCCTTCTTCATCCAGCGCACGGGCGGTTAATTCAGGTTCATCAAAATACCCCATAAACACATTGGGGCCACGCGATGCTTCTTCACCTTCGCAACCTGGCGGTAAGGTCTTGCGTGCGTCATCGACCACTTTAATCTCTACACCTGCGGCAGCGTAACCATCGGTATGCATAAAGCGCGACAAAGAATTATCGAGATTCACCACCGCATGCGGCGAACTTTCTGTGGAACCATAAACACTTAATAATTTAATGCTGCGCTGCTGGCATTCGCGCGCCACTTTTTTGGGGATTGTGGTACCGCCGCAAAGAAAGAAGCGCAGCGCTGAAAGGTCTGCGGGTTGTTTCTCTAGTAAATTCAAAAGATCATAGACAAACGGCGTTGCGCCTAGCATACAGGTGCAACGCTGCTGCTCAAGCAGCGCGAGACACGCATCAGGAGTGAAAATATCTAACAACACGCTGCGAGCGCCAATTAAGAATGGTGCCGTTACGCCATGCAGAAAGCCCGTTGCGTGACCAAGTGGCGCAGGCATCATAAAGACATCCAGCCAGGTCAGATTCAGCCGCGCGCAATAAGCCCGCTCACTGGCGAGAATATTGTTATGCGTTAGCATCACGCCCTTTGGCAGACCCTCAGTTCCGGAGGTAAACAGCACCGCAGCTAATTCATCGCCGTGGGTCGTTATCGCCGTGGTCAGTGGGATATTGTCGGCGATAATCTGACTTAATGAGAGGGAAGAGGTGGCGGGAGCCAGTTTGTCCACGCCGACAATTTGTTGTAGTTGTGGAAGCTGATTTTGCAGCGGCAGGATTAAATCTACCGGACGCGTTTGTTTAAACAACGTCGGTGCAAAGAACATTTTTGCCTGACACTTATTGAGCACCCACACCAGTTCTGCTTCCCGCTAGGAAGGCAACAGCGGCACGGAAACCGCACCGATTTTCAGGCAGGCAAGATAGATAACGGTAAATTCACACCAGCCAGGCAGTTGAAATGCGATGCGATCGCCTGATTCAATACCCTTCGCTAACATCCAGTTTGCCAGACAGCTCGCGGCGTGATCGAGCGCGCTATAGGTGTACGATGCACCATGATTATCGACCACGGCAATTTTGTCTGGCATCGCACGAGCGGTCTGCTGCCAGTAATCGGCCAGTGAAGCATCGCCCCATAGCCCTTGCTGACGATACGCCGCACGACGTTGTTCGTTAAACGTTAATGTCACTTTCATTTTGGACTCTCGAAACAGAACATCAGGCCCGAGTTGCGGGCCTGTGGGATGCATGATTAGCCGTAGCGAAAATCAATACCGAAGGTGCCTGCGGGATATTGCCACTGTTCGAGAATAGTGTTACCGCACAGCACCCGACAGGTGCCGCACTCCAGACAACCGGCGGGATCAAAATGAATGTTTCCTACGTCATCCTGCTTATAAAGTCCGGCAGGGCAGGCTTTCATTAATTTACGGAATTCATTGATATCGGGATTTTCCGTCAGAATGATATGCGGGTGGCCCTCATCAACATGGAATTTATTGACGCCTAATTTGATGTCGACGTTAACCGTAGCGTTCTGGCTCATAGCGCGGTTGCTCCCTTAATGCCATCTTTCAGCAAGTTGATCAGCCCAATTTTCTTCGCGTGTCCCATGATCATTTTGCGTACCGGCTGGTTTGGTTTGCCGTCAATGGTGAACATCTCGTTCATGATGTCGGCTACCATTCGTGGGTATTGGCTAAACAGGCGCGGGTTTTCCATCAGCGCCGGGATCTTGCGAAAATGCTGCATATCACGCATGACGCAGCTTTGTTCCAGCTCACGTTTGTATTGCGCCAGACTGTTGGCGGAGAAATCCGCGCGTTCTTTGGCGGCGATCACCGTTGTGGCGGCAGCCTGAGCCGATGCAATGGCTAAATCCATGCCGCGGACCGTAAAACCCAAATTCAGGCAGAAGCCTGCGGCGTCACCAACGATCATCACGCCCTCGTTAACCAGTTGCGGCACCATTGCCAGACCGCCTTCCGGCACCATATGCGCGGAATATTCAAGCAGTTTGCCGCCGCTAATCAGCGGGCGAATGGCGGGGTGTTGTTTAAAATCTTCCAGCATTTGCGGCACGCTTTTTTGCGCATGGGCGATATCACCCAATCCACAAACCAGCCCCAAGGATATGGAATCCTTGTTGGTATAGAGAAATCCCCCGCCCATCAGGCCGTCAGAAGGGGAACCGGCAAACAGCCAGGCGGCACCTTCCTCGCCCGTAATATTAAAGCGATCGTTGATCTGTTCTGGTGTGAGGCCAATAACCTCTTTAACACCAACAGCGTAATGATGCGGATCGGAAGCGGGAACCATTCCCAGCGAGCGGCCAAGCATCGAGTTAACGCCATCAGCCAGAATCACCACATTCGCTTCGAGAATATCATCCCCAGCCTGCACGCCAGTGACCTTGTTTCCTTCACGAACCAGCGCGTCGACGCGAACGCCTGGGATAAACTGCGCGCCCGCCTGCTCGGCTTGTTCCATCAACCACGGGTCCAGACGATTACGCAATACGGTATAAGATGCGTGTTGCGGAACATCTGGTTGCTCGCGGTGAAAATCGAGGGTAACGGCGCTTTCTTCGGTTAAGAAGGAGATTTTCTCGCGTGTGACCTTGCGTTCTACCGGCGCTGATACTGCAAAGCCTGGAATGATTGCTTCAAGTGTGTGGGCATAAAGACGCCCGCCGGTCATGTTTTTACATCCGGCACTGTCGCCGCGTTCTATCACCAGGACATCCAGCCCGGCTCGTGCCATGACCAGTGGGGCAACGCTACCAGCAACGCCCGCACCGACCACAATGGCATCAAATTTGTCATCCGACATGCGTTATGCTCCCTTCCCGCTGCGTTTACAGCGGGAGATGTGGTTGAAAGGGGAATTAGCGGCTCAACTGGCTAATCAGGGCAGGGACGACTTTGTAGATATCGCCCACCAGACCGTAGTCGGCATAGTTGAAGATTGGCGCATTTTTATCTTTATTGATGGCGACAATCACTTTTACGCCGTTGCCGCCAACCATATGTTGGATCTGCCCGGAGATCCCCAGCGTCAGGTAGAGATCGGATTTCAGCAACACGCCGGAGACACCGATATAACGTTCACGCTCCATCCAGTTCTCGCCTTCGGCAATTGGACGTGAACAGCCGACTTCAGCATTCAGCACCGCCGCCAGTTCGTGGACCATTTTCAGGTCATCCTGCGCCGCCAGACCACGACCGACGCCAACCACACGTTTTGCTTTGCTCAGGTCCACGCTGCTTGCGGCTTTCGCACGGCGTTCGCGACAGAGAATTTCATGACGCGGAGCAACATAAGGTACCGTTTCTGTCGGGCACTGATGAGAGGTATCACTGGTGCACGGTTCCTGAACACCGGGTGCAAGGGTAATGATCGCCAGCGGGGTGTTGATCTTTTCCTGAGCGAACGCTAACCCGCCATACATCCGGTGTTCGGCGCAAATGTGACCATCGACAATATCCACCGCCGTGGCATCGTTCACCAGCGCCGCATTCAGTTGCACACTTAACCGTGCTGCCAGAGCTTTACCACGTTTCGTCGCGGCCAACAGCAACATAGCGGGGTGTTTATCTTTCAGCAGGGCAGCAATGCTTTCGGCGTAATTTTCAGTGCGTTGCAGCGCGTCGTTTTGCTCAAGAACATAAATACATTTTGGACCATAAGGCATAACTGCCTGCGCCTGGTCGGTATTTTGTACAATGGCATACACCTGTTGGCCCCATTGCTGAGCGCCGCCAAACAGTTCAGCATAACGTTCAGGATTATCGCTAAAGACCCAGACGCTGTTTAATTGATTCATCGTTTCTTCTCCGTAGGCTTCAGTTCAGGGCTTTCTTCAGATGTTCCGCCAGCTCGGCAATGGCCTCCGGCGAATCGTTATCGAGAATGATGTGCTTACGTTCTGTTTGCGGCGGTACGCGAATGCCGACCAGTTCAGCAAGTGGCGCGCTCTGGCTCCAGTCAATATCACTTGCCTGCCACTGATTTACCGGTTTTTTACCCGCGCCGAGAATGGCTTTCATCGAAGGAATGCGTGGCACGTTAATATCGGAGGTGACGCAGAGCACGGCTGGAACAGAGAGTTCAATAACTTCAACATCATCTTCAAGCGTGCGTTCAATCACCAGTGTATTGCCCTGACGCTGAATAGCACTCACTGCATTAATCACCGGAAGTTGCAGAATTTCTCCGACCAGCAAGCCAACCTGCTGGGCATAAAGGTCGCCGGAACCTTCACCAAAGATCAGTAAATCGAAGCCGATCTTTTCAATTGCTGCCGCCAGCGCTTTTGCGGTATCGAGAGGCAGTGCATGTTCAAGTTGCGCATCCTGCACCAAATACAGGCTGTGCGGCCCGCGGGATAGCACGTCTTTGCGCACTTTCGAGTTCTGCAACAATGAGCCGCCAACGGTCAGCGCGGCTATCTCATCGTCATCTGTTGCGAGCTGGCTTGCAGCTTCAATGGCATTGAGATCGAACTGGCTGATTTTGGCGTCGGCATTGTCGAAATTCAGGGTGTATTCTGGAGTGACAACAATGTCCTGTTCTTCAGGCACCAGCTTAAAGCAGGTTATTATTTTCATGATTTCTCCTGTGAGTCGCATACGGAACCATCTCCGATGGAAGGTAAAAATGGCCTGAAAATAGTGTGCGATAGCGGTGCGGGGGTTTCGACGGAGCAAGCTGTTTTCCTTGCCAACAATCTTGCAAAAAAAATGCGATTGCTAAAACAAAAGTGCAATTTGCGGCAATATAGTTATTCCATGACCGTACAATCTTGCATTCAGTGTAAATAATCTTGTTTAGCTCTCGCTAAACGCGGTTGTATAACCGCAATACACGCCGTATTTTATCCGGCATATATTGTTTTTGCTTGCTCATGGAATAGGGAGGTTGTCATGTATCAACGCTGTTTTGATAATGCCAGTGAAACGCTGTTTGTCGCCGGTAAAACGCCACGGCTTTCACGTTTTGCATTTAGCGATGATCCAAAATGGGAGTCTGGACATCACGTTCATGACAATGAAACCGAGCTGATTTACGTCAAGAAAGGGGTTGCAAGGTTTACCATCGATTCTTCGTTATATGTCGCACATGCGGATGACATTGTGGTGATAGAACGCGGCAGGCTGCATGCGGTGGCCTCTGACGTTAACGATCCGGCAACGACGTGTACCTGTGCGCTGTACGGCTTTCAGTTTCAGGGGGCTGAGGAAAATCAGTTACTGCAACCGCATTCTTGTCCGGTAATTGCCGCGGGGCAGGGAAAAGAAGTCATAAAAACCTTATTTAATGAGCTAAGTGTGATTTTGCCGCAAAGTAAAAATAGCCAAACATCTTCGTTATGGGATGCATTTGCCTATACATTAGCAATTCTTTACTACGAAAACTTTAAAAATGCTTATCGTTCGGAGCAGGGGTATATTAAAAAAGATGTTCTGATAAAAGATATTCTTTTCTATCTGAATAATAATTATCGCGAAAAAATCACTTTAGAACAGTTATCGAAAAAATTTCGTGCCAGCGTCAGTTATATTTGCCATGAATTTACCAAAGAGTATCGTATTTCCCCTATTAACTATGTTATTCAACGGCGTATGACGGAAGCAAAATGGTCACTCACTAATACTGAATTATCACAGGCAGAGATCTCCTGGCGTGTGGGTTATGAAAATGTCGATCACTTTGCCAAACTGTTTTTGCGCCATGTCGGTTGTTCGCCCAGCGATTACCGTAGGCAATTTAAAAATTGTTTTGCGGAACAAGAAATCTTATCTGAATTTCCTCAACCGGTAAGTCTTGCCGGATAAATCTGGCGGCGCACTTTGTTAAAAAGCTGCGCCGCCTGCAGATTATTTGTTCTGATAGTCTTTCAGGATCTGCCGACCTGCTACGTAAATCATAATTTCGTCTGTACCGCCGCCGATACGTTCACAACGGACATCACGCCAGAAGCGGGAGACGCGCGCCTCATCGGTATAGCCCAGACCGCCCATGATTTGAATCGCATCATCAATGACTTCCATTGCGGTACGTGCACAGTACAGTTTTGCCAGCGCCGCGCTGGTGCGCAGTGATTGATGCTGATCGGCTTGCCATGCCACTTTCAGCACCATGTTGCGCATGTTGTCGATCTTAATCGCCATCAGCGCCAGTTTTGCCTGGATCATCTGGTTATGCCCAATGGGTTTACCAAAAGCGATACGCTGGTTGGCATAGCGAGCGGCATCTTCAAAGGCACACTCGGCAAAGCCGGTGCTGCGCGCGGCGTTGATCAGGCGCTCCATCTCAAAGTTGTACATCACATTGAGGAAACCCATTCCTTCTTCGCCCACCATGTCGCTCTCTTCAACTTCCACGTTGTCGAGATAGACTTCGCAGGTGCTGAGCATATGCCAGCCGATTTTATGCAGCGGGTTAATCTTAATGCCTGGCTTACTGGAGTCGACCCACCACAGGGTGAAGGCTTTTTTGGGATCTTTCGGTTGCGGATCGCGCGCCAACACCAGCATATACGGGTACTCTTTCGCACCGGTAATAAAGGTTTTCTGTCCGTTGATGTAAACCTTGCCGTTTTTACGCGTGTAAGTGGTAGTGGCACTGTTGTTGTCTGAGCCTGCGCCTGGCTCCGTCAACGCCAGGGCATAGGCGGGATCACCCGTTTCCAGTGTGCTTTCTGCCGTTTTACGTAGCTGCTCTGCAGAACCGAAACGGCGCATACTGTGAATACATTGACCGTTGGTAATCAAAAATGCCGGAGCACCGCATTTTGACACTTCCATCAGCGCCAGCATCTGGGTAACGTAATCCGCAGGGATACCGCCGAACTCTTCCGGCACACCAAGCATGGAAATACCGTTATCCGCCAGTGCCCGCATAAACTCACGCGGGTATGTCCCGTTTTGATCGCAGGTGCGGGAATACTCTTCCGGAAAGTTAGTCGTAATCAACTCGCGAATACTGGCCAGCAGCAGTTCTTGTTCTTCAGTTAAAGAAAAATCCATCGTGATACTCCTGTCAATGAGCCGCTTCAGGCAGGACAAAACCCATCGCCGCATCGATAAATAATCTTTCGTCCATCAGTTTGAGTTCTGGCGAAATCACTGGGGTGAAATCCATTTTGTCGAGAATATCTTTTTGTAAATCGACGCCAGGAGCGATTTCGATTAAATGCAGGCCGTCTTCTTTCAGCGTGAATACAGCACGTTCGGTGATGTAACGAACATCCAGTCCCCGTTCGAGCGCGATTTTTCCGCTGAAAGTAATTTCCGGTAGTTCCCGAATAAATTTCTTCACCCGTCCTTCCTGGACGATATTTAATTTGCCGTCGGTAATTTCTGTTTTTAAACTGCCCGCAGTTAACGTGCCGCAGAAAATAATTTTCTTCGAGGTGGCACTGATATCAATAAATCCACCGGTACCCATGATTTTGCCATTGAATTTATGCACGCCGACGTTACCGTGCTGGTCGACTTCAGCAAAACTCAAATAACAAACATCCAGACCACCACCGTGATAAAAATCAAACTGGGACGTCATATCCAGAATGGCGCGGGTATTCACGTTCGCGCCGAAGGCGATACCCTGTGAAGTAATTCCGCCAATCGGACCTGTTTCTACCGTCAGAATAAAGTCATCAGCACAACCTTCTTCCCGAGCGACCAGGCCAATGCCGTCAGCAATACCGACGCCGACATTCCCCACCGCGCCTTTACGCATTTCGAATAATGCGCGCCGCGCAACTAATTTACGTTGGTTTAGGGGCAGGCTAAGTTTGGTACTGTCATCAAGGGTGAAGTCACCAGAAATAAAGCGGTTAACCGGTGCACCGCCATACAGTTGGGTTTGATCCGGATCGACCACCACAATATCCACCAGATAACCCGGAATACGGACAGATTTAGGATGCAGCGTGGCTTTCTTAACCATTTTCTGCACCTGCATCATCACAATACCGCCGTTATTGTGCACTGCCTGGGCAATAACCAATGCGTCGAGATACATCACCTCATCTTCAAAAGTGGCGTAGCCTTCGCTGTCGCAGGTGGTAGCGCGAATGAAGGCGATATCTGGCGCAATCGCTTTGTAATAGAGATATTCTTTGTTATCAAACTCGACCAGTTTAATCAGGTCTTCTTTAGTGACTTCATTCAGTTTGCCGCCTTGCTGGCGTGGATCGACAAATGTCCCGATGCCAATATCACTAATAATACCAGGCTGGTGGGCTGCGGCGGCGCGTAAGGTTTGTGTAAGTACACCTTGTGGATAGTTATAAGCAATAATTTTATTTTGTTCTGCGAGATCAGAAATACGCGGCGATTGTCCCCAGTGACCGCATAATGCCCATTTCACCAGACCTTCTTGCGCCAGCGGACTAATACCGCGGTCGGCGCGATCGCCAAGCCCTGTTGGACTAATAATCGATAAATTACGTGGCGTTTGAGTCTGTTTATATTTATCAGCAAGAGCAATAATTAACGTGGTGGCTTCCAGAATACCGCCGCCAGCGCCTAACACACAAAGTGTTGCTTCGTCGGGAATATAATTCACCGCTTCCTGTGCCGACAGGACCGGCACTCGTCCATTAATACGAGGTGGTTTTACAGGTTTCATTGTTAATTCCTGATTCAGGTGTGATTTTCCCTACGCCAGATGGAGAATTAGCGCACAGAGACTCACGAAATATTTTTATAAAATACGGTTAAAAATACTTTTTTTATTTCGGCGGGGGAGGGTATTTCCGCCGAAATATTATTGCTTATGCCTGATGTAAAATAGTTAATACCGTGCGCAAATCATTTACCGAGATTTGCCCTGGCGCAGAGGCTTTTTTTACCGCACCAAAAGTTGCCGCCGAGCCAAATACTTCACCAGCCAGACGAGAAATTACGCCAGTTTTTGCCATCGACATCGTGATGATTGGACGATCGGCATACTGCTCCTGCATCTCCAGGGTCGCGGCAAGCAACGTCAGCACATCGCTGGTACTTTGCGGCATCAGCGCAATCTTAGGAATATCGGCGTCGAAGGACTGCATTTTGCGCAGACGGGCAATGATTTCTTCGGCTTCCGGCGTTTTATGGAAGTCATGGTTGGACATGACAACTTTCACATCATGCGCGTGGGCGTAGGCGACGGTTTCTTTGACCTGATCATCGCCGGTAAATAACTCCAGATCGATCATATCAACCAGGCCGCTGTCGATGGCTGCACGATTGAGAGCAATATAAGCCTCGGTGGAAATCGCCTGCTCGCCGCCTTCTTTGGCACTGCGGAAGGTAAACAGCAGCGGTTTTTCTGGCATGGTTTCACGGAGAATTTTTGCCGCCGCCATGACAGACTCCACATTGGAGAGGTCGGCAAAGTGGTCCACACGCCATTCCAGAATATCAAAGTCCGCTTCACGATAGGCGAGAGCTTCGGATTTCACGCGGGCGATATCTTTCGCCATCAGCGAGACGATGATTTTAGGTGCGCCCGCACCAATGACGAGATCTTTTACAGTTACGGTTTTCATTTTTTACCCTTTCTGCACGCGGTCAGCCTGTCAGGCACCGAACCCCATGACCTGTTTAACATATTCCAGAGGGAAATCTTTGCCAGTCCATAACGTGAACTGTTCAGCCCCTTGCCACAACAACATGCCGTATCCATCAATCGTTTTGCAACCAGCTTGTTGTGCCTGCTGCAATAACTTCGTCATATGCGGGTTATACACGCATTCAGTGACCAGCAGTCCCGGATGTAACAGACTGATATCATTAACCAATGATTCATTCTCAAGGGGTTTCATACCTACTTTTGTGCCATTGGTTAAAATGTCGGCGGAAGCCAGGGCTTCAGCAAAGACTTGCTGATCGGCGAGATCGGTAACCGTGACGACACAATCGGTGTTTTCGTTAACCCGCTGCGCGAAGGCGAGGGCTTTATCGAAGAACTCATCCCGACGGTTAAAGAGTTTAATTTCTTTTAAACCTTCAATTGCCCCCTGCGCGCCAATCACCGTTGAGGCACCTCCGGCCCCTAACAGCACCATCGTTTTGCCTTTGATATCAAAACCGCTCTCTTTAATGGCGCGAATATGGCCCGTGCCGTCGGTGTTATAGCCACGCAGATAGCCATCATCATTAACGATGGTGTTGATGGCACCCACCAGTTTGGCTGCTGGCGTTAATTCATCAACATATTCACACACCAGTTCCGCGCATTTTGAGGGCTTTTAATCCTTCAATTGCTCCGGGAAAGCTATCGTTATCCACTTCGAAGGCCATATAGGTAAATGGCAATCCCGCTTTTTCTAAGGCTTTATTCTGCATTTCAGGCGATAAACTGTGGCGGATAGGATAAGCCATCAATCCAATCAATTCGTATTTTGCGGTAACATCCATAATTAACTCCTTTAACCTCTATGCTTAATTGTGTTTAACCGGGTGCTAAATTTGCGTTCGCCAAACCGCACATCATTCTCAGGAATAATAAAAACGCGGTAATAGCGGCTAAAAACAATAATTGCGGTAATCAGGGCCAGCAGCGCGAAAGTAAAATCGAGAACAATGATATATTGCAGGCCGATGTTCGACAGATAACCGGTAATCAGCGGAATAACAAAGTTAGCCAGTCCACCCATCATCATATAAATACTGGTGACTTTGGCTTTGCTTTTGGGGAAAAACTCTGACATGACCGAAACACCGAGCTGTAAAATGCCGCCAGCTGCTGAGAAACCGATAACAAAGGCGCCGGCATTACACACCAGTGGAGAAGGGTACAGGTAGATAATGGCAGCTGTTATTGTTGCCAGCGCAGAGTTAAATACATTAGCCCAGATGGGCCGGACCATTTTTTTCAGTAGTGCGGCAAAAATAAAGACACAGACCAACGAGCCCATACTGTAATAAGAGATGGTTTTTAATGCCTCAGCTTCTGACATACCAGCAAAAGCCATCGCATATTTGGGCATCCACACCACAATCACATAAAAGGTCGAGAATGCGGCTACACCGAACAGTACTGATGAAACACCTTCCAGCCAGACTAACGGTTTGCTGTTCATTTGCGGTAATTCATTAGCTACGCTGGCGTCCACCAACTGGCTGGGGAATTTGCTTTTCAACAGCATCAGCGTGATCAGTACAAACAGAATACCCGGAATAATCAGCCCATAGCCGTACCAGATATTATTGAGCAACATATAGCTCACCAGCATTGGGTAGAACATTTGCCCAAATGACACCATCGCTTTAACCAGTATGACCGCCGAACCAGAGGCTTTCGGAAAGCATTCCATGAGCGCGGGGTAGCCACCCGTATCCAGCGCTGAGTTAGCGATACCTACGCACACTGCCAGACCGTAGGCGAGAGTTAAATTCGGGCAAGCGGGAATACCAAAGAAGAATAGCAGATACATTATTACTGCCATTAATATCACCGCCCGACGACCAAACTTATCGGAGATCACACCGAAGAATAAAATACTGATCAATCGCCCCAAACCGATACCGGAAATTAAATAGGCAATGCCCGCGTTGTCAGTGGAAAACTTTTCTGCCAGAGATGTCATATTTTGGGCAAGCGTAATAACACTAATGCCGTGCAGGAAATAGCTGAAGTAAATACAAAGAACAGCCAGGATAAATGGCGTGCTGAAAGATAATTTCGTTACCGTACGTATTGTTCTCCGACGGTTTACATAATTACTATACTGAAGATGATTTTCCCTGGGTACATGGCATAAAGTTTATGTTTCCAGGAATATTGCATGTCATAGTTTGTTTTTGATCGCGATTTTCCTTAGTTAGCGCAGAAAGAGTTATTTATCCGTAAGATCTTGCATGACCTGAAAAGAATATTGCATTACCCACCCGGAGCGACATTTTCCTTTAGCGAGTGATGCCGCGTTTTTTTGCGGCTGCGTAAGCCGATAAACAGTGCCAGTAAAAAACCGATGGCAGCGATGGCGGTATCGAACCACATAATATCGGCAATACTTCTTTGGGACAGATGAGCCGTAATCAACGGAATAGTAAAGGTCGCAATACTGCCCGCACTGTAATAGATCCCTGTAGCTTTACCTTTAGCGTAAGGGAAACGTTCAGCCATTAACGTCAGGCCAATTTGCACAACACCTCCAGCAGAGGTAAAACCAATGACAAAAGCAAATATTATCACCACATAAAATGTGGGATGCAGGCAGACGGTAAACAGAGCAATAAATGAGATAAAGGTGTACAGCATCAGTAATGTTGTTGGGCGAACGGTATTACGAATGAGTGGAGCGGTAATAAATACACAAAGCAGCGAACCCACGGTGTAGATACTGAGTAGTTTGATCGACATAGTGTATGACATGCCTGCAACAAATTGTCCGTACTGTGCCAGCCACTGGCTAACCAGATAAAACGTTGCCATTGAGATATAGCCATATAAGGTATAACTGGCTAAATCGATAATTGAACAGCGATGTTCCGTAGAGCTGGTGGTTTTCTTTATGACAGGTAAGCGACGACCCGGATGGGGTGGGAACGTACAACGGTATAAAAACAGAGCGTTAATAAACATAATGCCTGCAGCAATCATAAAGGACCAACCGAACCACAGTTCAGCCCACACTAACAGGCTAATGATTAGCGGTAATAAAAATTGTCCGCTGGAAACAAATGCTTTAATTAAAATATTGGCTGTCCCAGGTGAGCGTGGAAAAGCTTCCATCAAACTGGGATAAGTGCCTGCATCGAGAAAACTGTTTGCCATTCCCGCCAGAAAGCCAAAAACATAAGCGATAATGATGTTATTGGTCTGCAGGATGCCAAAAAAGAAGGCCATATAGCAGCACATCCCGAGCATGATAAAAGGGCGGCGACCAAAGCGATCGGATAATAATCCTGCAAAAAGCAAGACACTTAATCGACCAATGCCCAGCGATGAGATAACTATCGAGACACCCGCGGCATTAGTCTGCCAAAGTGTCTCCAGCGAGGCCATATTCAGGCTCATCAAAATGACGCCCATACCATGCACCAGGTAATTAAAATACAACCCAAGTGCGGTAGGGTAATAGGGATTTTTCATAGGTTCTACTTAGCAAAGGTGCTTTAAAAAGTGTAGCGATGTTGTGTCAGTATCCATTCATTATTGTTGTAACAACGACAATTCCTTTCTGTGGAAAAATTAACAAAGTCGCTCCAGATCGTGTGCATATAATTCAGCGGCTACCGATTGATAGATCTTCCAGTCAATAAAATTGCCATCAGGGTAGACTTGTTGAAACGCGGTTAAGTCGGGGAAAAAACGCATGGTGTTGTTGCCGATGCGGTTATTTATTTTCTCTATGATGGCATGAAGATGTTTTTTTCGTTGCTGACGCATAGCCAACAGTTGCTCGACTACACAATCAGGAATGGCGCATTTGCCATTTTCCCACTGACGCCAGCTTTCACTGTCACCGGTCTGGGCAATCCAGGTCGCGCATTCATCAATAGTCATGGCAAAAATATGGCGGAGTGCCTGGAGTTCATAAGCGTTCATCGTGTAATGGCTGCATGAAATAAACAATAAAATATAAATAACATTATCAGCCTGCTGACGGCTTGAAGAGAGTCACAGTATCTTGTGCAACATTATTGGAAAGAGTGAGGGGCGAGGTAGCGAAGCGGAAAAATGTTAAAAAAAAGCCCATCGTGGGAGATGGGCAAAGACTACACACAGCAATTCGTTGTTTCACTCAGGGGATTTCCATGCTTATAAATCAATATGTTGATTTATAACCGTGAGCTAATAGTAGGCATACGGACTTTTTGCGTCGATCAGATTCGTCTCATTAGTTTAAAAACTGTAAAGAATTTGCGACAGGTACTACCAGCTGAATGGCGGTAAGCAGGAAAATATGGGGAAGAGCAAGCAAATATCAATTAGCGGTGATTAACAATCAGGCGGCAGAGCCGCCTGATGAGAAATTACTTATTCGGTTTCTCGATTTCGCCAAGTTCTTCGAGAATTTCTTCCGGTTGGTCCGTCGGCGGCGGGACTTCTTCCACCCACGCGGCAAACAGACGCCAGGAAACGGCTAACAGAACCGGACCAATAAACAGACCGATCATCCCGAAAGCAATCAAACCACCAATAACGCCAGAGAGGATCAGGATCAGCGGTAAATCGGCACCCATGCGAATTAACATTGGGCGGATGACGTTATCCAGCGTGCCAACCACACCGCTCCACACTAACAATACCGTTCCCCAGGTGGTATCGCCGGTCCAGTAGAGCCAGATAATCGCCGGAATCAGTACCGGCAACGGGCCAAGCTGGACAAGGCAGGAGAGGATCATTAACACCGTTAGCAACGTTGCATAAGGTACGCCGGATACGGCGAGGCCGATACCGCCAAGCACTGCCTGTACTAACGCCGTCACCACCACACCCAGCGCCACCGCGCGGATAGCCTGTGCCGCCAGCAGCACGGCGGCATCTCCGCGAACGCCTGCCAGACGGGTTGCAAAATGGCGAATGCCTTGTGCCACCTGTTCACCGCGCCAGTACAGCAGGGCACAGAAGAGAAGCATCAGCGCACAATGCACCATAAAGCGCCCGATATGCGCCGCCTGCCCAACGAACCAGGTGGTGGTGGTGCCAATATAAGGGCGGACTTTCGCCATGATCGCCGTACCCCCCATATCCAGCAAGTTGTGCCAGCCTGCATACAGCTTCGCGCCAATCACCGGAATGGTATTAAGCCACGCCAGATCGGGTAACGTCATGTCGCCGCTGGAAATGGCTTTAATTAGCGGGCCGCTGCCGTCGACGATACTGTTAACCAGCAAAGCAATAGGGATGATAAACACCATCACTAATAACAGCGTCATCACCAGAACGGCGAGAGAGCGGCGGCCAAACATGATCTTTTGCAAACGTAACAATACCGGCCAGGTGGCGATAACCACCGTACCGGCCCATGCAAAGCCGAGAATAAAGGGTTGAACAATCCACAGACATGCCACAATCATGATGGCTAAAAACAGCACCGAAAGCAGAATTTGTGCGACATCCCTGGGCTGACGAACATTTACCATAACTACTTTTCACCTTTTTTGTGCGTCAAATCGTCGACGCGACGTGAACACGCGAAACTCACCTGCATAATGATGAGCAATTTCAGCGGTTTTTAACAGGCCGATTCTGCCCTTAATTCTGATGGGCGTGTTAGAAAAAAATGTGGTACAACAACTCAGGCAACACGCAAACGATTTACTCGTCGTATTTCAAGTTGCATGTGCTGCGGCTACGTTCGTTCACCCCAGTCACTTACTATTGTAAGCTCCTGGAGTTCACTCGCTTGCCGCCTTCCTGCAACTCGAAATCCATAGAGTAAATAAACATCACCTTTCAGTGCGCTATTGCAGCCGCCTGAAAGAATAGTGTATCGACCTACATCACAGACCGCAGGAAAGGGTCAATATAATGATTCCACAGATTTCCCAGGCACCCGGCGTCGTTCAACTGGTGCTTAATTTTTTGCAAGAGCTGGAGCAACAAGGTTTTACCGGCGATGCGGCGACAAGTTATGCCGATCGTCTGACAATGTCGACCGACAACAGTATTTACCAACTTCTCCCCGATGCGGTGGTATTTCCGCGTTCAACCGCAGATGTGGCGCTGATCGCCCGTCTTGCCGCGCAGGAACGCTATTCATCGCTGATCTTTACCCCCCGCGGCGGCGGCACCGGCACTAACGGTCAGGCGCTCAACCAGGGGATTATTGTTGATATGTCCCGCCATATGAACCGCATCATCGAAATTAATCCTGAAGAGGGCTGGGTGCGCGTTGAGGCCGGGGTGATAAAAGACCAACTCAATCAGTACCTGAAACCGTTCGGCTACTTTTTTGCGCCGGAACTTTCGACCAGCAACCGGGCAACGCTCGGTGGGATGATCAATACCGATGCATCCGGTCAGGGATCGCTGGTCTATGGCAAAACGTCAGATCACGTACTTGGCGTACGCGCGGTGTTGTTGGGGGGCGATATTCTCGATACGCAACCTTTACCCGTCGAGCTGGCGGAAACGCTGGGTAAATCCAATACCACAATCGGGCGAATTTATAACACGGTTTATCAACGTTGCCGTCAGCAACGCCAGTTAATCATCGACAACTTCCCCAAACTTAACCGCTTTCTTACCGGTTACGATCTGCGTCATGTCTTTAACGATGAGATGACCGAGTTCGACCTGACGCGCATTCTGACGGGTTCAGAAGGGACGCTGGCCTTTATTACCGAAGCGCGGCTGGATATTACGCGCTTGCCTAAAGTGCGCCGTCTGGTGAATGTCAAATATGACTCTTTTGACTCTGCGCTGCGTAACGCGCCGTTTATGGTTGAGGCGCGGGCGCTTTCGGTAGAGACGGTGGACTCAAAAGTGCTGAATCTGGCGCGGGAAGATATTGTCTGGCATTCCGTCAGCGAGTTGATTACCGATGTGCCTGACAAAGAGATGCTCGGACTGAACATTGTGGAATTTGCTGGTGATGATGAGGCGCTGATTGACGAGCGAGTTAATGCACTCTGTGTGCGGCTTGATGAGCTGATTGCCAGCCAACAGGCAGGTGTGATTGGCTGGCAGGTGTGCCGCGAGCTGGCGGGGGTTGAACGTATCTATGCGATGCGCAAAAAAGCCGTTGGTCTGCTTGGCAATGCCAAAGGTGCCGCTAAGCCAATTCCGTTTGCTGAGGATACCTGCGTACCGCCGGAACATCTGGCCGATTATATTGCTGAATTTCGCGCGCTGCTCGACAGCCACGGCTTAAGCTACGGTATGTTCGGTCACGTCGACGCAGGTGTCTTGCACGTCCGTCCGGCACTGGATATGTGCGATCCGCAACAAGAGATTTTGATGAAGCAAATCTCTGATGACGTGGTGGCGCTGACTGCGAAATACGGTGGTTTGTTGTGGGGCGAGCACGGCAAAGGTTTTCGCGCTGAATACAGCCCGGCGTTTTTCGGTGAGGAACTTTTTGCAGAACTGCGCAAAGTGAAAGCGGCATTTGACCCGCATAACCGACTCAACCCAGGGAAGATTTGCCCGCCAGAAGGTCTCGATGCGCCGATGATGAAAGTGGACGCGGTGAAGCGCGGTACATTCGATCGGCAGATCCCCATTGCGGTACGCCAGCAGTGGCGCGGTGCGATGGAGTGTAACGGCAACGGTTTATGCTTCAACTTTGATGCCCGTAGTCCGATGTGTCCGTCGATGAAGATCACCCAGAACCGGATTCATTCACCGAAAGGGCGCGCAACGCTGGTGCGTGAATGGCTGCGCTTGTTGGCGGATCGCGGCGTTGACCCACTCAAACTGGAACAAGAACTGCCTGAATCCGGCGTCAGTTTGCGGACGTTAATTGCCCGCACGCGCAATAGCTGGCATGCGAATAAAGGCGAATATGACTTCTCACACGAAGTCAAAGAGGCGATGTCGGGCTGTCTGGCCTGTAAAGCTTGTTCGACCCAGTGCCCCATCAAAATTGATGTGCCGGAGTTTCGCTCTCGTTTTCTGCAGCTCTATCACACCCGTTATTTACGCCCGCTTCGCGACCACCTCGTTGCTACGGTCGAGAGCTACGCACCGCTGATGGCACGCGCGCCGAAAACCTTTAACTTCTTCATTAACCAGCCGCTGGTGCGCAAACTCTCGGAAAAACATATCGGCATGGTTGATTTGCCACTGCTGTCGGTCCCCTCGCTACAACAACAAATGGTGGGGCATCGCTCGGCAAACATGACGCTGGAACAGCTTGAAGCTCTCAATGCAGAGCAGAAAGCGCGCACGGTGTTGGTGGTGCAGGACCCCTTTACCAGCTATTACGATGCGCAAGTGGTGGCGGATTTTGTCCGTCTGGTTGAAAAATTAGGTTTCCAGCCTGTGTTACTGCCATTTTCGCCAAATGGCAAAGCCCAGCATATCAAAGGCTTTCTTAATCGTTTTGCGAAGACGGCGAAAAAGACGGCGGATTTCCTCAACCGTATGGCTAAGCTTGGGATGCCAATGGTGGGCGTCGATCCGGCGCTGGTACTTTGTTATCGCGATGAATATAAACTGGCGCTGGGCGAGGAACGTGGCGAGTTTAACGTCTTACTTGCGAATGAATGGCTGGCAAGCGCACTTGAGTCACATCCAGTGGCTACAGTCAGCGGTGAATCATGGTATTTCTTTGGTCACTGTACCGAGGTTACCGCTTTGCCGGGCGCGCCAGCACAATGGGCCGCGATATTTGCCCGTTTTGGCGCGAAACTGGAAAATGTCAGCGTGGGTTGCTGCGGCATGGCAGGGACTTACGGACATGAAGCGAAAAACCATGAAAATTCGCTCGGGATCTATGAGTTATCCTGGCATCAGGCTATGCAGCGACTGCCGCGTAACCGCTGTCTGGCGACCGGATATTCCTGCCGTAGCCAGGTAAAACGGGTTGAAGGCACGGGGGTACGCCATCCTGTGCAGGCTTTACTGGAGATTATTAAATGATATGGAAACGGAAAATCACTCTGGAAGCACTGAATGCTATGGGTGAAGGAAACATGGTGGGGTTCCTGGATATTCGCTTTGAACATATTGGTGATGACACCCTTGAAGCGACAATGCCAGTAGACTCGCGGACAAAGCAGCCTTTCGGGTTGCTGCATGGAGGAGCATCCGTGGTACTGGCCGAAAGTATCGGTTCCGTTGCCGGTTATTTATGTACCGAAGGTGAGCAAAAAGTGGTTGGTCTGGAAATCAATGCTAATCACGTCCGCTCGGCACGAGAAGGGCGGGTGCGCGGCATATGTAAACCGTTGCATCTCGGTTCGCGTCACCAGGTCTGGCAGATTGAAATCTTCGATGAGAAAGGGCGTTTGTGCTGTTCGTCACGATTGACGACCGCCATTTTGTGACGTTGTCACCAGGAAAGTGTGACGCATATTGCTTTTGGTCATTATCTGCACAGTAAACGGTGGTATACTGTGCAGGTCTTGTCTAAAAGCGAGGATGCTATGTCTACTCAACTTGATCCCACCCAGCTGGCCATTGAATTTTTACGCCGTGACCAGAGCAATCTTTCACCTGCCCAATATCTCAAACGTCTGAAACAACTAGAACTTGAATTTGCTGACCTGCTTACTCTCTCTTCTGCTGAATTAAAAGAAGAAATCTACTTTGCCTGGCGTCTGGGCGTGCATTGATCCTGACTTAATGCCGCAAGTTCGCCAAATCGACCTGGATTAACCTCCGTCTAGGTTCGATGACCTTCTTAATACTGCTTATCTACCGCCTGATATTGTTCAAAAATAATACTAATCGCAGTTTGTGTTAAAACGGCGGGTTAGCTTTATGAGATTATTCTTATCGCCCCTTCAAGAGCTAAGCCACTGAGAGTGCCGGAGATAAGCGCCGGATGGGGTAGAAACCCTTAAGCCTGTGTCGCACAGACTTAAGGGTTTTCTTATTTCTGAACGCTGCACTTTTTTACCTATCTCTTAAATAGTCATTTTCAATACAACTTTTTCTTTTTCATCACAGCCTTAATGCTCCTTAGATAATAACCATTATCTAACAATGAGATACCTAATTCTTAGCGTGCCTGTTAACCCACACATCAGGGGCTATGCTTATTAAAAGCAGGCAAAAAGCATGTTTTACGGTAAAGCCCCTGCGTTTGCTGGGTTGAACTGATAATCATTATCACTAACATGCTGTTATACGCTGAAAGCGATGAAGTGAGGTAAATAGATGGACATGCATTCAGGAACCTTTAACCCACAGGATTTCGCCTGGCAAGGCTTAACGCTGACACCCGCAGCGGCGATACACATCCGCGAGCTGGTGGCAAAGCAGCCAGGTATGGTCGGCGTGCGCTTAGGTGTGAAGCAAACGGGCTGCGCGGGCTTTGGCTATGTGCTCGACAGTGTTAGCGAGCCGGACAAAGACGATCTGCTGTTTGAACACGACGGCGCGAAGCTGTTTGTCCCGCTGCAATCGATGCCGTTTATTGATGGCACGGAAGTCGATTTCGTTCGTGAAGGACTTAATCAGATATTCAAATTTCACAACCCTAAAGCCCAGAATGAATGTGGCTGTGGCGAAAGCTTTGGGGTATAGGCGGTACTATGTCTCGTAATACTGAAGCAACTGACGATGTCAAAACCTGGACCGGCGGCCCGCTGAATTATAAAGAAGGATTCTTCACCCAGTTAGCCACCGATGAGCTGGCAAAGGGGATAAACGAAGAGGTGGTACGCGCAATTTCGGCGAAGCGTAATGAGCCGGAGTGGATGCTGGAGTTTCGTCTAAACGCCTATCGCGCATGGCTGGAGATGGAAGAACCGCACTGGTTGAAAGCGCACTACGACAAGCTGAATTATCAGGATTACAGCTACTACTCAGCACCATCGTGCGGTAATTGTGACGACACTTGCGCGTCTGAACTTGGCGCGGTGCAGCAAACTGGCGCGAACGCCTTTTTAAGTAAAGAGGTGGAGGCGGCGTTTGAGCAGTTGGGCGTTCCCGTGCGGGAAGGCAAAGAGGTGGCGGTGGATGCCATTTTCGACTCTGTTTCGGTTGCCACCACTTATCGCGAAAAACTGGCGGAGCAGGGAATTATTTTCTGTTCCTTTGGTGAGGCGATCCACGATCACCCGGAACTGGTGCGTAAATATCTCGGCACCGTGGTGCCGGGGAATGACAACTTCTTTGCAGCACTTAATGCGGCGGTAGCCTCTGACGGTACGTTTATTTATGTGCCTAAAGGCGTGCGCTGCCCGATGGAACTTTCCACCTATTTTCGCATTAACGCGGAAAAAACCGGGCAGTTTGAGCGCACAATTCTGGTGGCCGACGAAGACAGCTACGTCAGTTACATTGAAGGCTGTTCCGCTCCGGTGCGTGACAGCTATCAGTTGCACGCGGCAGTGGTGGAAGTCATCATCCATAAAAACGCCGAGGTGAAATATTCCACGGTACAAAACTGGTTCCCTGGCGATAACAACACCGGCGGTATTCTCAACTTCGTCACCAAGCGTGCTTTGTGCGAAGGCGAAAACAGCAAAATGTCATGGACGCAATCAGAAACCGGGTCAGCGATTACGTGGAAATATCCCAGCTGCATTTTGCGCGGCGATAACTCCATTGGTGAGTTTTACTCAGTGGCGCTGACCAGCGGTCATCAGCAAGCGGATACCGGCACCAAGATGATCCACATCGGTAAAAACACCAAATCGACCATTATCTCGAAAGGGATCTCTGCCGGACATAGTCAGAACAGTTATCGCGGCTTAGTGAAAATCATGCCGACGGCAACCAATGCGCGCAATTTCACTCAGTGCGACTCAATGCTGATTGGCGCTAATTGTGGGGCGCATACCTTCCCGTATGTCGAATGTCGCAATAACAGCGCACAACTGGAGCACGAGGCAACGACATCACGTATTGGTGAAGATCAACTGTTTTACTGCCTGCAACGCGGGATCAGCGAAGAAGACGCCATCTCGATGATTGTTAACGGTTTCTGCAAAGACGTGTTCTCAGAACTGCCGCTGGAATTTGCCGTTGAAGCACAAAAACTCCTCACCATCAGTCTTGAACACAGCGTCGGATAAGGAATAAATATGTTAAGTATTAAAGATTTACACGTCAGCGTGGAAGATAAAGCTATCCTGCGTGGATTAAGCCTCGACGTTCGTCCCGGCGAAGTTCACGCCATTATGGGGCCAAACGGTTCGGGCAAAAGTACCTTATCGGCAACGCTTGCCGGGCGCGAAGATTATGAAGTGACGGGCGGCACGGTTGAGTTCAAAGGCAAAGATTTGCTTGCACTGTCGCCGGAAGATCGTGCAGGCGAAGGCATCTTTATGGCCTTCCAGTATCCGGTGGAGATTCCAGGCGTCAGTAACCAGTTTTTCCTGCAAACGGCACTTAATGCAGTGCGCAGCTATCGCGGCCAGGAAACGCTCGACCGCTTTGATTTTCAGGATTTGATGGAAGAGAAAATCGCTCTCCTGAAGATGCCGGAAGATTTATTAACCCGTTCGGTAAACGTTGGTTTTTCCGGCGGCGAGAAAAAGCGCAACGATATTTTGCAAATGGCGGTGCTGGAACCGGAGTTATGCATTCTTGATGAGTCGGACTCCGGGCTGGATATTGACGCATTAAAAGTGGTCGCCGATGGCGTGAACTCGCTGCGTGATGGCAAGCGCTCATTCATCATTGTTACGCACTACCAACGCATTCTCGACTACATCAAGCCTGATTACGTTCATGTGCTATATCAGGGACGAATTGTGAAATCCGGCGATTTCACGTTGGTCAAACAACTGGAGGAGCAGGGTTATGGCTGGCTTACCGAACAGCAGTAATGCGCTGCAACAGTGGCATCACTTGTTTGAAGCTGAAGGGACAAAACGCTCACCGCAAGCACAGCAGCATTTACAACAATTGCTGCGTACCGGACTGCCGACACGTAAACATGAAAACTGGAAATATACGCCGCTGGAAGGGCTGACCAATAGTCAGTTTGTCAGCATTGCGGGAGATATATCCCCACAGCAGCGTGATGCCTTAGCGTTAACGTTAGACGCCGTGCGGCTGGTGTTTGTCGATGGACGTTACGTGCCCGCGCTGAGCGATGCAATTGAAGGCAGCGGATATGAAGTGAGCATTAACGACGACCGTCAGGGGTTACCCGACGCTATTCAGGCGGAAGTGTTTCTGCATTTGACGGAAAGCCTGGCACAAAGCGTGACGCATATCGCCGTGAAGCGCGGTCAACGGCCGGCAAAGCCATTGCTGTTAATGCATATCACCCAGGGCGTGGCAGGTGAAGAGGTGAACACTGCCCATTACCGGCATCATCTGGATCTGGCGGAAGGTGCCGAAGCAACGGTGATCGAACATTTTGTCAGCCTTAATGGTGCTCGTCATTTTACCGGGGCACGGTTCACTATCAATGTCGCAGCGAACGCCCACTTGCAGCATATCAAGCTGGCGTTTGAAAACCCGGTCAGTCACCACTTTGCCCATAACGATTTGTTGCTGGCTGACGATGCCACCGCATTTAGCCATAGTTTCCTGCTGGGTGGCGCAGTGTTACGACACAACACCAGTACGCAACTCAATGGCGAAAACAGCACGCTGCGGATCAATAGCCTAGCGATGCCGGTGAAAAACGAGGTGTGTGATACCCGTACCTGGCTGGAACACAATAAAGGTTTTTGTAACAGCCGACAGTTGCACAAAACTATCGTCAGCGACAAAGGCCGCGCGGTATTTAACGGTTTGATCAACGTCGCGCAGCACGCCATCAAAACGGATGGTCAGATGACCAACAATAATCTGCTGATGGGCAAACTGGCGGAAGTGGATACAAAACCGCAGCTGGAAATCTATGCAGATGATGTGAAATGCAGCCACGGCGCGACGGTGGGGCGTATTGATGATGAACAGATGTTCTATCTGCGCTCGCGCGGGATCAATCAGCAGGATGCCCAGCAGATGATCATTTACGCCTTTGCTGCCGAACTGACGGAAGCACTGCGTGATGAGGGGCTTAAACAGCAGGTGCTGGCCCGAATCGGTCAACGGCTGCCAGGAGGTGCAAGATGACTTTTTCCGTCGACAAAGTGCGGGCCGACTTTCCGGTGCTTTCGCGTGAGGTAAACGGTTTGCCGCTGGCTTATCTCGACAGCGCCGCCAGTGCACAGAAACCGAGCCAGGTGATTGACGCCGAGGCCGAGTTTTATCGTCATGGCTACGCGGCGGTGCATCGCGGTATTCATACCTTAAGCGCCCAGGCGACCGAGAAAATGGAGAACGTGCGCAAGCGGGCATCGCTGTTTATTAATGCCCGTTCGGCGGAAGAGCTGGTGTTCGTCCGCGGCACGACGGAAGGGATCAATCTGGTCGCCAATAGCTGGGGCAACAGCAATGTGCGGGCGGGCGATAACATCATCATCAGTCAGATGGAGCACCACGCTAACATTGTCCCCTGGCAGATGCTTTGCGCACGCGTTGGCGCAGAGCTGCGTGTGATCCCTCTCAACCCCGACGGTACGCTGCAACTGGAGACGCTGCCTACGCTGTTTGATGAGAAAACTCGCCTGCTGGCAATTACTCATGTCTCCAACGTGCTTGGCACAGAAAATCCACTGGCGGAAATGATCACGCTTGCGCACCAGCATGGCGCAAAAGTGCTGGTGGATGGCGCTCAGGCGGTGATGCATCATCCGGTGGATGTTCAGGCGCTGGATTGCGACTTTTACGTGTTCTCCGGGCATAAACTGTATGGCCCCACCGGAATTGGCATTCTTTATGTGAAAGAAGCCTTGTTGCAGGAGATGCCGCCGTGGGAAGGGGGCGGTTCTATGATCGCCACCGTCAGCCTGAGTGAAGGCACTACCTGGACCAAAGCACCATGGCGGTTTGAAGCCGGTACACCCAATACCGGGGGCATCATTGGTCTTGGCGCGGCGCTGGAGTATGTTTCGGCGCTGGGGCTTAATAGCATAGCCGAGTATGAACAGAATCTGATGCATTATGCGCTATCACAGCTGGAATCTGTACCGGATCTCACTCTCTATGGCCAACAAAACAGGCTTGGCGTTATTGCTTTTAATCTCGGTAAACACCACGCCTATGATGTTGGCAGTTTTCTCGATAATTACGGCATTGCTGTGCGTACCGGACATCACTGCGCTATGCCATTAATGGCCTATTACAACGTCCCTGCGATGTGTCGGGCGTCGCTGGCCATGTATAACACCCATGAAGAAGTGGATCGTCTGGTGACCGGCCTGCAACGTATTCACCGTCTGCTGGGATAACAGGGAGGCACTATGGCTTTATTGCCGGATAAAGAAAAATTGCTGCGTAATTTTTTACGCTGCGCCAACTGGGAAGAGAAATATCTCTACATTATTGAGCTGGGCCAGCGTCTGCCAGAATTACGCGCCGAAGACCGAAGCCCACAAAATAGCATTCAGGGCTGCCAGAGTCAGGTGTGGATTGTCATGCGCCAGAATGCGCAGGGAATTATTGAATTGCAGGGCGACAGCGATGCGGCGATTGTGAAAGGGCTTATTGCGGTCGTCTTTATTCTCTACGATCAGATGACGCCGCAGGATATTGTCAATTTCGATGTGCGTCCGTGGTTTGAAAAAATGGCGCTCACCCAACATCTCACCCCATCTCGTTCACAAGGTCTGGAAGCGATGATTCGCGCAATTCGCGCCAAAGCCGCTGCACTTAGCTAAACTAAAGGGACAGCTTTCATCCGGTTGGCTCACATTGCCGGATGGTCAATGTTTACACTGACCTGCACAGGAGTGTTTTGGTTTCAGGTGAACATAAGCACCATCCGACGTTTCAGCGTGAGTCTCCGGCAAATACAGGAGGTTTACAATGAAACGCGCATCTTTGCTTACACTCACGCTTATCGGCGCTTTTAGCGCCATCCAGGCTGCCTGGGCGGTTGATTATCCGCTACCACCAACCGGAAGCCGACTGGTTGGGCAAAATCAAACGTATACGGTGCAAGAAGGGGATAAAAACCTTCAGGCTATTGCCCGACGTTTTGATACTGCGGCAATGTTGATCCTTGAAGCCAATAACACTATCGCCCCGGTGCCAAAACCTGGTACGACGATAACTATTCCTTCACAACTGTTATTACCTGATGCACCGCGTCAGGGGATTATCGTTAACCTTGCAGAGCTGCGCCTTTATTATTATCCGCCGGGAGAAAATATTGTGCAGGTTTATCCAATAGGTATTGGATTGCAGGGGCTGGAAACGCCGGTGATGGAAACGCGTGTTGGGCAGAAAATCCCTAACCCAACCTGGACGCCTACGGCAGGCATTCGTCAGCGTTCGCTGGAGCGTGGCATTAAATTACCGCCAGTCGTTCCTGCCGGACCAAATAACCCGCTAGGACGTTACGCACTGCGCCTCGCGCATGGTAATGGCGAATACCTCATTCATGGCACCAGTGCGCCGGACAGCGTTGGTTTGCGCGTCAGTTCAGGGTGTATTCGCATGAATGCACCGGATATTAAAGCCTTGTTCTCCAGCGTGCGGACGGGAACGCCGGTGAAAGTGATCAACGAACCGGTGAAATATTCCGTGGAACCTAACGGGATGCGTTATGTTGAAGTACATCGACCACTATCAGCAGAAGAACAGCAAAACGTTCAGACAATGCCATACACACTGCCAGCAGGCTTTACGCAATTTAAAGACAATAAGGCTGTAGATCAGAAGTTAGTCGATAAAGCGTTGTATCGTCGGGCAGGGTATCCGGTTTCGGTGAGCAGTGGAGCAACTCCCGCAGCCAGCAATGCGCCTTCAGTAGAGTCAGCGCAGAATGGTGAACCAGAGCAAGGGAATATGTTACGCGCGACGCAGTAGTGGTAAATAGCAGACAAAAAAAATGGCGCACAATGTGCGCCATTTTTCACTTCACAGGTACTATTACTTGCGGTATTTAGTAGCCATGTTGTCCAGACGCTGGTTAGCACGAGCTGCGTCATCTTTAGCAGCCTGAACGTCGGAACGCATTGCGTTCACGTCGTTGCTCAGCTGGTCAACTTTAGCGTTCAGAGTCTGAACGTCAGAAGACAGCTGATCGATTTTAGCGTTGCTGGAGCAACCTGCCAGCAGAGTAGAACCCAGGATTACCGCGCCCAGTACCAGTTTAGTAGCTTTCATTATTAATACCCTCTAGATTGAGTTAATCTCCATGTAGCGTTACAAGTATTACACAAAGTTTTTTATGTTGAGAATATTTTTTTGATGGGAAGGCACTTATTTTTGATCGTTCGCTCAAAGAAGCATCGAACGCTGGGTTTTAGATAAAAAAATTGAGAGAAAACAGGATGCTTCCATCGGATTCATCTTAAATAAAGTGAGATTATATAGTGAAATCCGATTTGATTTTTTATTGCTTCTGGTTATCGATTAAATAAAAAAAGCGCCCATCAGGGCGCTTCGATATACAAATTAATTCACAAAAGCAATATTACAGGACGTGAACAGATGCGGTGTTAGTAGTGCCGCTCGGTACCAGTGCACCAGAAACCATAACTACGACGTCACCTTTGTGTGCCAGACCGCTCTGCAGAGCCAGTTCTTTACCCAGACGGTAGAAATCATCAGTAGAAGTGATCTCTTTAACCAGCTGCGGCACAACGCCTTTGCTCAGTACCAACTGATGAGCCGTTTTTTCGTTGGTGGTCAGTGCCAGGATGGTGGCATCCGGGAAGTATTTACGTACTGCGCGAGCAGATTTACCGCCCTGGGTAGCAACCACGATCAGCGGAGCATCCAGTTTTTCAGCAGTTTCAACGGCACCACGGCATACCGCTTCGGTGATGCGCAGTTTACGGTTGTCATTGTTGAACTCGAGACGGCTGTTCATCACGCGGTCGGTACGTTCGCAGATGGTCGCCATGATAGAAACCGCTTCCAGCGGGTATTTACCTTTTGCGGATTCACCAGACAGCATCACTGCGTCAGTACCGTCGAGGATGGCGTTTGCAACGTCACCGGCTTCTGCGCGAGTCGGGCGTGGGTTTTTGATCATGGAATCCAGCATCTGGGTCGCAGTGATAACGACTTTACGTGCACGGATACATTTTTCGATCATCATCTTCTGGGCGAAGATAACTTCTTCTACCGGGATTTCTACACCCAGGTCGCCACGCGCAACCATGATGCCGTCAGAGGCTTCGAGGATTTCGTCGAAGTTGTTGAGGCCTTCCTGGTTTTCGATTTTGGAGATGATGTGGATGTTTTCGCCGCCGTGCGCTTTCAGGTGCTCACGGATTTCGATAACGTCAGAACGCTTACGAATAAAGGAAGCAGCAACAAAGTCTACGCCTTTTTCGCAACCAAAGATCAGGTCCTGTTTGTCTTTTTCAGCCAGTGCTGGCAGAGCAATGGAAACGCTAGGCAGGTTCACACCTTTGTTTTCGCCCAGGTCACCGTTGTTCAGCACTTTACAGATAACTTTGTTACCTTCAATGGCGGTAACTTCCATACCGATCAGACCATCGTCAACCAGTACGGTGTTGCCAACAGACAGGTCAGTAGTGAAACCTTCATACGTTACCGCAACCATTTCGCTGTTGCCGATAACAGATTTATCAGTGGTGAAAGTAAAGGTCTGACCAGCTTTCAGAGAAACATCGTTACCGCCTTCCAGTTTCATGGTGCGGATTTCCGGACCTTTGGTATCAAGCAGGATAGCGGCGGTTTTACCAGTTTTGCTCATCACGTTGCGCAGATTCTGAATGCGCTGACCGTGTTCTGCATAGTCACCATGAGAGAAGTTCAGACGCATAACGTTCATGCCAGCGTCCAGCATTTTAGCTAACATCTCTTCAGATTCGGTTTTCGGTCCGATGGTGCAAACAATTTTGGTCTTTTTCATGACAGTCTTAGTCTTTAAGTTGAGAAGGATGGGAGAAACTTGCTTTCTGGGCGCACTGCCGGAAAGCGAATCCGGTATTACGAAAGTGGTGGTGCCTCGCTCTAAGGATAGGTGACATCGAAAAAGCGTGCAGAGGAATGTGTGCTTGTGTCTCAGCCCAACGTGAGTGCCTGTTTTTGAGTCGTTGAGTTCTACAGTCCAAAGTGCTGAAACCATTCAAGAGTCAATTGGCGCGCATTATACGCTGAAATTAATCCAAAAGGAAAACAAAAACAGCGTTTCAAAAAATATACAACTTGTTAGACAATAAATTGTTATCAAAGATTTAACGTTCCAGGGAAAAGGTTACGCAAAAACTTCGCTGTTTGCGCAACGTCTGGTGCCGAAGTTGTCAGTGTGAGGATAAGTGAAAGTTCATCCGGTGTATAAATATATCATCGCTCAATTGCTACAGTTAAAATAATTTATCGCGTTATTTGTCTGATTTTGTTTGATTTTTGTTTAATTGGTTAGATTGATATATGCTGATAGTTGGCATGATAAATAGGTATAAAGAATGGGAAATCGGACAAAAGAGGATGAACTGTACCGAGAAATGTGCAGAGTTGTCGGTAAAGTTGTGCTGGAAATGCGCGATCTGGGGCAGGAACCAAAGCATATTGTTATCGCAGGCGTATTACGTACAGCATTAGCCAATAAACGCATTCAGCGCAGTGAGCTGGAAAAGCAGGCGATGGAAACCGTCATTAACGCACTGGTAAAATGACCATTCAGGATGAGGCGGTAAGCTTCATCCTGATATTCTTGCTTCAGTTGCGGTCCAGTTAATCATTCTAAATAACAACTGCTGAAATTATACGAATTTCGGTATGTATTTTAATTTATAGCGATAATGTTATTTTTATTTTCTGCAATGAACGTCACAAATGATTGTCGCTTAAGTTAAATTTATTTCAAATGATAATAAATATCAGTTCGCTTATAATTTCTTGCTTTGTAATTTTAATTGATAACGATCAATGTTAAGGGCTCAGAATAATCACATTATTTTTTCTCCTAACCATAAAGGATTAGTTTATCGGCGTTAAATCTTTTCTCATACACTATCGGGTTAGGGAAAATATCTGGTGTTGGGGACAGAGTCAGCAGCGTATTAGTTGAATGCTTAATATCAGGCTGCTGAATTGTCAGCACTGTGTTTGCGAAGAGGATGCGAAATAAATGAACCCGGTTGATCGTCCACTATTAGATATTGGCTTAACGCGATTAGAATTCTTGCGTATATCAGGAAAAGGCCTTGCTGGTCTAACAATTGCCCCTGCGTTACTGTCACTTTTGGGTTGCAAACAGGAAGATATTGATAGCGGCACAGTAGGGACATTCTTCTCCCGTATCAAAATCCATCGCAATTATTTCTTTGGAGACAACGGGGTTGGCTCTGGCGGCGGCCTGTATGGCGATCTCAACTATACCGCGGACACCTGCCGTCAATGCAAAGAGCCGCAATGCATGAACGTCTGCCCGATTGGTGCGATTACCTGGCAGCAGAAAGAAGGCTGTATTACCGTCGATCATAAACGTTGTATTGGCTGTAGCGCCTGTACTACGGCATGCCCGTGGATGATGGCCACCGTAAATACCGAAAGTAAAAAATCCTCGAAATGTATGTTATGCGGTGAATGCGCAAACGCCTGCCCAACAGGGGCGTTAAAAATTATCGAGTGGAAAGATATTACTGTGTGAATCTTGCAAAGGAAAAAATCATGGCTAACGGTTGGACAGGTAATATATTAAGAGTCAATCTCACGACAGGAAATATTACCCTCGAAGATTCCAGTAAGTTTAAAAGTTTTGTCGGTGGCATGGGCTTCGGCTACAAAATTATGTATGACGAAGTACCGCTAGGCACGAAACCTTTCGATGAAGCGAATAAATTAGTCTTTGCTACCGGCCCATTAACTGGATCTGGTGCCCCCTGTAGTTCTCGCGTAAATATCACCTCACTTTCTACTTTTACCAAAGGAAATTTAGTCGTCGATGCCCATATGGGTGGCTTTTTTGCAGCGCAAATGAAATTCGCTGGATACGACGTCATTATTATCGAAGGGAAGGCGAAATCACCGGTATGGCTGAAGATTAAAGATGACAAAGTTAGCCTGGAAAAAGCCGATTTCTTATGGGGAAAAGGGACGCGCGCAACGACGGAAGAAATTTGTCGATTGACCAGTCCGGAAACCTGTGTGGCGGCTATTGGTCAGGCTGGGGAAAACCTTATTCCTCTCTCTGGCATGTTGAATAGCCGTAACCACAGCGGCGGTGCGGGAACTGGCGCAATAATGGGTTCGAAAAACCTGAAAGCGATTGCGGTTGAAGGGACGAAAGGGGTCAACATTGCCGATCGTCAGGAGATGAAGCGTCTCAATGATTACATGATGACTGAACTTATTGGTGCGAATAACAACCATGTCGTGCCAAGTACGCCACAATCGTGGGCAGAGTATTCAGATCCCAAGTCACGCTGGACAGCACGTAAAGGGCTGTTTTGGGGCGCGGCTGAAGGTGGTCCGATTGAAACGGGTGAAATTCCGCCAGGCAATCAGAATACGGTCGGCTTTCGTACCTATAAATCCGTTTTTGACTTAGGACCGGCGGCAGAGAAATACACAGTAAAAATGAGCGGCTGCCACTCTTGCCCGATCCGTTGTATGACCCAAATGAATATTCCTCGGGTGAAAGAGTTTGGCGTGCCCAGCACAGGTGGTAACACTTGTGTAGCAAACTTTGTCCATACCACCATCTTCCCGAACGGGCCGAAAGATTTTGAAGATAAAGACGATGGTCGTGTGATTGGTAACCTGGTTGGTCTGAATTTGTTCGATGACTACGGCCTATGGTGTAACTACAGGCAGTTGCATCGCGACTTTACTTATTGTTACAGCAAAGGTGTGTTCAAGCGTGTTCTGCCAGCTGAAGAGTATGCAGAAATTCGCTGGGATCAACTGGAAGCGGGTGACGTTAACTTCATTAAAGATTTTTACTACCGTCTGGCGCATCGTGTGGGTGAGCTGAGTCACCTGGCTGATGGTTCATATGCCATCGCAGAACGCTGGAATTTGGGTAAAGAGTACTGGGGCTACGCGAAAAATAAACTCTGGTCGCCGTTTGGCTATCCGGTTCACCATGCCAATGAAGCGTCAGCGCAGGTCGGTTCCATTGTTAACTGTATGTTCAACCGTGACTGCATGACGCATACCCATATCAACTTTATTGGTTCCGGCTTGCCATTGAAACTGCAACGTGAAGTGGCGAAAGAACTTTTTGGTTCTGAAGATGCTTACGATGAAACCAAAAACTACACGCCAATCAATGACGCAAAAATTAAATATGCAAAGTGGTCGCTGTTGCGGGTCTGTTTGCATAACGCCGTCACCCTGTGCAACTGGGTCTGGCCAATGACCGTTTCGCCGCTGAAAAGCCGTAATTACCGGGGCGATCTGGCGCTTGAAGCCAAATTCTTCAAAGCGATCACCGGCGAAGAGATGACTCAGGAAAAATTAGATTTAGCTGCAGAGCGTATCTTTACGTTGCATCGTGCCTACACGGTAAAACCGATGCAAACCAAAGATATGCGTAATGAACACGATCTTATCTGTTCCTGGGTTTTCGACAAGGATCCGCAGATCCCGGTCTTTACTGAAGGTACTGACAAAATGGATCGTGACGATATGCATGCTTCGCTCACGATGTTCTACAAAGAAATGGGCTGGGACCCACAGCTTGGTTGTCCAACCCGCGAAACATTGCAGCGTCTGGGGCTGGAAGATATTGCCGCCGATCTGGCAGCACACAATCTACTGCCTGCGTAAGGAATGGGTAAGATGAACCATCAGGATGAATTGCCGTTAGCGAAAGTCAGCGAAGTTGACGAGGCGAAGCGGCAATGGTTGCAGGGGATGCGTCACCCCGTTGATACGGTAACCGAACCAGAACCTGCTGAAATCCTGGCTGAGTTCATTCGCCAGCATTCTGCGGCTGGGCAGCTGGTGGCGCGCACCGTGTTTCTCTCGCCACCCTATTCGGTTGCAGAAGAGGAACTGTCAGTTTTGCTGGAAAGCATTAAGCAGAACGGAGACTACGCGGATATCGCTTGTATGACGGGAAGTCAGGATGATTACTATTACTCAACGCAGGCCATGAGTGAAAACTACGCGGCGATGTCTTTGCAAGTTGTGGAGCAGGACATTTGTCGCGCCATTGCACACGCCGTTCGTTTTGAGTGCCAGACGTATCCTCGTCCTTACAAAGTCGCCATGCTGATGCAAGCGCCATATTACTTCCAGGAAGCGCAGATTGAAGCCGCGATCGCCGCGATGGATGTTGCACCTGAATATGCCGATATACGGCAGGTGGAGTCATCGACGGCGGTGTTGTACTTGTTTAGCGAGCGATTTATGACCTATGGCAAGGCTTATGGCTTATGGCTTATGGCTTATGCGAATGGTTTGAGGTAGAGCAGTTTCAGAATCCCTGAAATTTCAGGGAGGTGTCATGGATAGGGTGGACAGTTGCAGCCACTGCATTAGGGGATAATCAGATGTCCTTCACTCGACGCAAATTTGTTCTGGGGATGGGAACAGTAATCTTTTTTACTGGTTCTGCGTCTTCTCTGTTAGCGAACACGAGGCAAGAAAAGGAAGTTCGGTATGCCATGATTCATGACGAGTCACGGTGCAATGGCTGTAATATTTGCGCCCGCGCATGCCGTAAAACTAACCACGTCCCCGCTCAGGGAAGCCGTTTATCGATAGCACACATTCCAGTCACCGATAACGACAACGAAACGCAGTATCACTTTTTTCGCCAGTCATGTCAGCACTGCGAAGATGCTCCGTGCATCGACGTATGCCCGACGGGGGCATCGTGGCGTGATGAGCAGGGGATCGTGCGGGTAGAAAAACCGCAGTGCATCGGCTGCAGTTATTGCATTGGCGCTTGTCCGTACTAGGTTCGCTACCTTAACCCTGTCACTAAAGTGGCAGATAAATGTGATTTCTGCGCTGAGTCCCGACTGGCAAAAGGCTTTCCGCCCATTTGCGTCAGCGCCTGTCCGGAACACGCATTGATCTTTGGTCGCGAAGATAGCCCAGAAATTCAGGCGTGGTTGCAGGATAATAAATACTATCAATATCAGCTACCTGGTGCCGGAAAACCGCATCTGTATCGCCGGTTCGGTCAACATTTGATTAAAAAGGAAAATGTATGAACCCGTCGCAACATGCTGAACAGTTTCAGAGCCAGTTAGCGAACTATGTGCCACAGTTCACTCCCGAATTTTGGCCGGTGTGGTTGATCATTGCCGGAGTATTGCTGGTTGGGATGTGGTTGGTGCTGGGGCTGCACGCCTTGCTTCGTGCTCGTGGCGTGAAGAAATCAGCCACCGATCATGGTGAGAAGGTTTATCTTTACAGCAAAGCGGTCAGATTATGGCACTGGTCGAATGCGTTACTCTTTGTATTGTTGCTGGCAAGTGGGCTGATAAATCACTTTGCGATGGTGGGCGCAACTGCGGTTAAAAGTCTGGTTGCGGTGCATGAAGTTTGCGGATTTTTGTTACTGGCATGCTGGCTCGGCTTTGTGCTGATCAATGCCGTTGGGGATAATGGTCACCACTATCGCATTCGTCGTCAGGGGTGGCTGGAACGAGCGGCAAAACAAACGCGATTTTATTTGTTTGGCATTATGCAGGGGGAAGAACATCCTTTCCCGGCAACAACACAGTCTAAATTTAATCCCTTACAGCAGGTCGCCTATGTTGGTGTCATGTATGGATTGCTGCCGTTGTTACTATTGACGGGGCTGTTGTGTCTCTATCCGCAAGCCGTGGGAGATGTGTTTCCTGGCGTAAGATACTGGTTATTGCAGGCGCATTTTGCTCTGGCATTTATAAGCCTCTTTTTTATCTTCGGTCATCTTTATCTTTGCACCACGGGGCGTACGCCACACGAAACCTTTAAAAGCATGGTCGATGGCTATCACCGGCACTAACGAATGATCATTACACGAGCAGACCTGCGAGAATGGCGTATCGGAGCGGTGATGTATCGCTGGTTCCTGCGCCATTTCCCACGCGGCGGTAGTTATGCCGATATTCGTCATGCACTGATTGAGGAAGGATATACGGACTGGGCGGAGAGTCTGGTTGAGTATGCGTGGAAAAAATGGCTGGCGGATGAAAACTTCGCGCATCAGGAAGTTTCCTCTATGCAAAAACTGGCCACAGACCCCGGAGAGATACCATTTTGCAGTCAGTTTGCCCGCAGCGACGATCATGCTCGCATCGGCTGTTGTGAGGATAACGCCCGAATCGCAACCGCTGGGTATGCCGCGCAAATTGCCAGTATGGGTTATAGCGTGCGGATTGGAAGTGTCGGCTTTAACAGTCACATTGGCAGCTCCGGTGAACGCGCACGGGTTGCTGTAACCGGTAATTCTTCGCGGATAAGCAGCGCTGGAGATAGTAGTCGGATTGCGAATACCGGAATGCGAGTACGCGTTTGTACATTGGGTGAACGGTGTCATGTCGCCAGTAATGGTGACCTGGTGCAAATCGCCAGCTTTGGCGCAAACGCCAGAATTGCCAACAGCGGCGACAATGTACACATCATTGCCAGCGGTGAAAATTCAACGGTAGTGAGCACGGGCGTGGTCGACTCAATTATTCTCGGGGGAAGCGCCGCACTGGCATATCATGACGGCGAAAGAGTTCGCTTCGCCGTCGCCATTGAAGGTGAAAACAATATTCGAACCGGAGTCCGCTATCGTCTTAATGAACAGCATCAGTTTGTTGAGTGCTGATAGCTTTACCTTTAATCAAACGAAAGACGCCGACGAGCACGGGATGCAGGCTTTACGACCGCCCGAGCCATCGCCTCACCAATTTCTGCACATGCCGTAAGTCCCTGAACGAAAGGCTGGTCGTGCATCAACCAGGGCAACGCGCCGAACGCTACGCGTCCACGAATATCTTCGGGTTGCTGTAACGTATAATCTTCGCCAACATCAGGGATTTCATCCCCTGTTTTCTGTAATTGCTCGCGTAGCCCAGGGAAAGGAATATCTTTCACTTTAAGCGGACGCTGTCCGCAGGCATCAATAAAAACGTCAAACGAGTAGCTGTTGTCTTCCGTTTTCAGGACGGTGCGCGACTCATTAATTTCCATTTCGTAGTCTTCACCGAGGGCGAGAATATGAATGATCCCCGCTTCACGTAAGGCCAGTAGTCGACGAATAGACTCTGAAGGGATTGCCGCATAATTATCGATGAAAACCCTGGCAAGGCCTTTACTGAACCGTTTATGGTCGTGTTCATTCAGATGAGGAACAATTTCCTGTATGGCTTCATGCAGGCGCAGAATGACATAACGCTAGGGAACAGTATGTTTTTCTCGTTTATTGCGTTCGACTTCCTGGAGATTTTTTCTGCCCAGTCAAATGGGTCGCGTTGTTTGCGCTCGGCAAACCAGGCTTGAGCAAAGGAATCGACATTCAGGCTCTCTAAGGCTATGCGTTGGCTCCAGTCTGGATCAGCAAACTTGATTTCCTCTACTATCAATCTAAATACCCGATCCAAAAGGCCCTCTTCACCTTTTTGAATCTCAGCATTTAATGCCTGATCGGTGACGATGTGTAAGGGCTCGTAGGGAATAGGGCAATAGAAATCGGCTTCGGGTAAAATACCCGTGCGCGACATCAACGTAATATTTAGCTTTTCACTTGCGTTATCGCGGTGAAAAACGACGTGTTGTTTATCATCTTCAATGAACGAACCATGCTGAATAGCCACTGCCATTGCCGTATCCAGTCCGCTCAAGGATGTTCCCATAATACCCACGTTACACGCATCGACCTTTGCTTCCATCAGGCCTGACCACGGGCTGGGAAAATACGTTCTGGTTGCTTCTTCTTCATCAGGCCAGACGTGACCCGTGGCAATCACCGCTAAATCAAACGTCTCGCTGGGTAAATCCTGATTTGTAGCGAGCATGACGCCAGCATTTGTAATTTGCAGATCGGTAACCTGGCATGATTCATAAACAGCCACTGCAAATTTTTGCTGTCGTGCCTGGTCTACTAATCGTAAAAATTGATCGCGGAAATATTCGCCCAGCAGAATTCGCGGTAAAAACTGACGATCGTGCAAGGTTTCTTTTTTAACGCCATAACGCTGGAGATGGCTGGCTTCTTGCTTTTGTAGCCATTCGAGATACGTACAATTAATCGGCGGTATTTCAATACTGGCAATATTTGCCAGCATCATTTTTGAGTTTTCCTCATCACTGTATGGCATCCCGACTCCGGCCTCGTCAGCCTGCTCGAAGATAGAAATAGAAAGTGGAGTTTGTTGCTGTAGAAGCGAGAATAAGGTGTAGATCCCCGTAGGCCCGGCACCCACAATAGCAATTTTTTTCATTGTTACTTACCTGTACGCATTCTTTCGAATTTAGTGTTATCAGATAAGTTTGGTTGAGATTTTTAGAATTTGAGAAATTTCAGACAGGGATGAAAAGGGCGCTAACCGCCCTTGATTAAATTCTGTCAGGCGAGTTTTGCCTGATTGATTTGACTAAGTGGCTCATTGACATCGAAAACTTTGGCGACAACTTCCTCAACGCCGAGATTTTTCAGTCGGGCAGTATGTTTTTCCAGATAGGCAAGGGCGCTTTTTTCATCAGTGAAAAGGTAGATCCCACCGGCTTCGTGGTTCTTTTCACTTTCTGTCCATACCTTCCACAGAAAACCAGGTTCCTGATTAATCGACTCAGCAAGTGGTTTAAGCTGCTCAGCCATTGCGTCGCCAAATGGGCCATTAAAAGCAAAATGAAGTTGTAACAAAGTTGCCATAGCGATTCTCCTTCTGATAACGCATACGAAGACAGTGTAAATCTTTTAACGTATTGGATACAGAGAAGAAACAGAGGGAAAAAGGAAAAGACCAGATTAAGAAAATCTGGTGCGTCCGAGTGGACTCGAACCACCGACCCCCACCATGTCAAGGTGGTGCTCTAACCAACTGAGCTACGGACGCAGGATGGTGCGTTCAATTGGACTCGAACCAACGACCCCCACCATGTCAAGGTGGTGCTCTAACCAACTGAGCTATGAACGCAACGTTGTAGGTGACAACGGGGACGAATATTAGCGGCAGAGTGGAAAGGTGGCAAGAGGCAAAACGTAATTTTCTGCGCTATTTCGACCGTTTGCAGAGCTTTTAAGCAAATTGGCTATATTTTGTTGATTTGCAAGGGCGATTTTTATTCAGGATCGCATTTACATCTGATACAACCCAATAATTCGTGTATCAGAGTTTAAACAGAGTTGTTTGCCACCATCTCAAATCTGTCGTGGATAAATCCTCCGTAGTCTTTACACTTAGGTAGCAATAAAGGCACACAGATGCAGCAAAGGAATAAATCATGGGATCTGATGCGAAAAACTTGATGAGCGACGGGAATGTGCAAATTGTTAAGACCGGCGAGGTCATTGGCGCGACGCAACTTACTGAAGGCGAGTTGATTGTTGAAGCTGGCGGAAGAGCCGAAAATACCGTGGTCACGGGGGCTGGCTGGTTGAAAGTGGCAACCGGTGGGATCGCCAAATGCACACAGTACGGTAACAATGGCACGCTATCGGTCAGCGACGGTGCCATTGCCACAGATATTGTTCAGTCCGAGGGAGGCGCAATTAGTCTCTCTACGCTCGCTACGGTTAATGGCCGCCATCCCGAAGGTGAATTCAGCGTTGATCAGGGTTATGCCTGCGGTTTGTTGCTGGAAAATGGCGGTAACCTGCGTGTACTGGAAGGACATCGCGCGGAAAAAATCATTCTCGATCAAGAGGGCGGCCTGTTGGTTAATGGGACAACCTCAGCGGTCGTGGTAGATGAAGGTGGTGAATTGTTGGTGTATCCAAGTGGAGAAGCCAGCAATTGTGAGATTAATCAGGGCGGCGTTTTTATGCTGGCCGGGAAAGCCAGTGATACGTTGCTTGCTGGTGGCACCATGAATAATCTCGGTGGTGAAGACTCTGACACTATTGTTGAGAATGGATCCATTTATCGTCTGGGGACGGATGGCCTTCAGCTCTACAGTTCCGGTAAGACGCAAAACCTGTCGGTGAATGTGGGGGGGCGGGCTGAAGTGCATGCCGGTACGCTGGAAAATGCGGTAATACAAGGTGGAACAGTGATCCTGTTGTCACCCACCAGCGCGGACGAAAATTTTGTCGTAGAGGAAGATCGCGCACCGGTTGAACTGACCGGGAGTGTTGCATTACTGGACGGCGCTTCAATGATTATTGGTTATGGCGCAGAGCTGCAACAATCAACGATTACTGTACAGCAGGGCGGTGTGTTGATTCTCGACGGCAGTACGGTAAAAGGTGACAGCGTCACTTTCATTGTTGGTAACATCAATCTGAATGGCGGAAAACTGTGGCTGATCACTGGTGCGGCAACGCATGTGCAACTGAAAGTGAAACGCCTGCGCGGAGAGGGAGCGATTTGCCTGCAAACCAGTGCGAAAGAAATTTCACCTGACTTCATCAATGTGAAAGGGGAAGTTAACGGGGATATACGCGTTGAGATAACAGATGCCAGTCGGCAAACTCTGTGTAACGCTCTGAAATTACAGCCAGACGAAGACGGGATTGGCGCAACGCTCCAGCCTGCGTAAAAACACAGGCGCAACCCGTGAAGGTTGCGCCTTGTCTTTATTAGCGGGACGCTCGTTGCAGAATGATGGCTGACGGCATTCGTTGCAGGAACCGCATACGCAGCATCATCATAATGGCTGCCGATGTCAGGCCGATAATAAAGCCTATCCAGAAGCCTGCTGGCCCCATAGGTTCAACGACCAGATCGGTCAGTGCCAGAATATAGCCGCTTGGCAAGCCCAGCACCCAGTAAGCTGTAAAGGTGATATAGAAAATGGAACGCGTATCTTTATAACCACGCAAAATCCCACTGCCAATCACCTGGATTGAGTCAGAAATCTGATATACCGCCGCCAGCAACATCAAATGCGCAGCCAGCGTTACAACCTCGGGATTGTCGTTGTACAACAGGGCGATTTGCTCCCGCAGTGAAACCGTGAAAATGGCCGTCAGGGTTGCCATACAGACACCCACCATAAGCCCGGTCCGCGCAGCGGTTTGCGCATCCAGCGTTGAGCCCTGACCCAGACGATAACCTACGCGGATAGTTACCGCTGCCGCCAGCGACATTGGAAGCACAAACATCAGTGAACTAAAGTTCAGGGCAATCTGGTGTCCTGCGACATCAACAATACCGAGCGGAGACACTAACAGAGCCACGACGGCAAACAGTGTCACTTCAAAGAACAGTGCCAGCGCAATCGGCAAACCGAGTTGAATCAGTCGTTTCATAACCGCAGGATCGGGCTTAGCGGTGCCTTTTTCGTTACGAATATCGCGCATGGAGCGGGCGCGTTTAATGTAAGAAACCATGGCAAGGAACATGACCCAATACACCGCCGCAGTAGCCACGCCACAACCAACGCCACCGAGCTCAGGCATACCGAAATGACCATAAATAAAGATATAGTTCACCGGGATGTTCACCAGCAGGCCGATAAAGCCCATTACCATACCCGGCTTGGTTTTTGCCAGACCTTCACATTGGTTACGGGCAACCTGGAAGAACAGATATCCCGGCGCGCCCCACAACAACGCACGCAGATAACCCACGGCTTTGTCCGCCAGAGCCGGATCGATGTTTTCCATGGAGCGGATAATGTAACCTGCATTCCACAGCACCAGCATAATGAGAACGGAAACAAAACCTGCCAGCCAGAAACCTTGTCGCACCTGATGCGCAATGCGCTCACGTCGACCGGAACCATTTAATTGCGCGATAACCGGCGTTAATGCCAGCAGCAGTCCGTGACCAAAGAGGATCGCCGGAAGCCAGATAGAAGTACCGATAGCGACCGCCGCCATGTCGGTGGCACTATAGCCGCCCGCCATCACGGTATCGACAAAACCCATCGCAGTTTGGGCGATTTGCGCGAGAATCACCGGGATTGCTAATGCTAATAACAGACGCGCTTCACTGATATACTTCTGCACGTGAACACCTTTTATTTGTAGTTATATGAGAGACTAAAAAGCCGCCTGAATGGGCAGCAAAAAGAAGAAGCAGGGGAAATTCAGTCTATTGTAGCGAGGATTTATTAATTCTCCAGTGAAAAAATAGCCATTCTTACCCCTTCACTGGTAAGGGCGTTTTCCACCTGCTATTGTGCTGAACAGAATGTCTTAACTGATTTCAGGAGTTGTAAGTATGTTTACGGGGATTGTACAGGGCACCGCAAAACTGGTGTCGATTGACGAGAAACCAAATTTTCGTACGCATGTGGTGGAGTTACCCGACCACATGCTGGACGGCCTGGAAACCGGTGCTTCCGTGGCGCATAACGGTTGCTGCCTGACCGTGACGGAAATTAACGGCAACCATGTCAGTTTTGACCTGATGAAAGAAACGTTACGCATTACCAATCTTGGCGATTTAAAAGTGGGGGATTGGGTAAACGTTGAGCGTGCGGCGAAATTCAGTGATGAAATTGGCGGACACTTAATGTCAGGTCATATTATGACCATCGCTGAAGTGGCGAAAATATTAACCTCGGAAAATAATCGCCAGATCTGGTTTAAAGTCCAGGATAGTCAGTTGATGAAATATATCCTGTACAAAGGATTTATTGGCATCGACGGTATTAGCCTGACCGTCGGCGAAGTCACGCCAACGCGTTTTTGCGTCCATTTAATTCCGGAAACACTGGAACGCACGACTCTTGGGAAGAAAAAACTTGGCGCACGCGTCAACATTGAAATCGATCCACAAACTCAGGCAGTGGTAGATACGGTAGAACGTGTGCTGGCGGCACGAGAAAATGCCATGAATCAACCAGGTACAGAAGCCTGATCTGAACTCGCCCCCGAAGAGGGGGCGATAGAATAGCCTTTAGCGAGCGACTCGAAGGCCGTTTTCAACACCGCGTGAGAACACCACCTGCCAGAGCTGAATATCACGGGCGCGGAAAGCACCTGCGCAGGCATTCAGATAATAGGTAAACATCCGTTTAAAGCGTTCACTGTAGTTATCCGCAATTTCTGGCCATGCGGCGAGGAATCGTTCATACCACGCCATCAACGTAGTATCGTAATCAGCACCGAAGTTATGCCAGTCTTCCATCACAAAGTGGGGTTCGCTGGATTGAGCAATCTGGCGTACAGAGGGCAGGCAACCGTTCGGAAAAATATATTTATTAATCCAGGGATCAACATTCAGATCGGTTTTTTTCGAACCGATAGTATGGAGCAGGAATATACCTTCCGGTTTCAAATTACGATCCACCACCGCAAAATAGGTATCGTAATTTTTCGGTCCGACGTGCTCGAACATCCCCACAGAAACAATACGATCAAACTGGTCGTTCAGGTCACGATAATCTTGCAGCAAAATGGTGACATCCAGGCCTTTACAGCGTTCCTGAGCCATTTTTTGCTGTTCGGCAGAAATGGTGACGCCGACCACGCTTACGTCATAGTTAGATGCCATGTAGTGCGCCAGTCCGCCCCAGCCGCAGCCAATATCCAGTACGCGCATCCCTGGTTTTAACTGCAATTTTTCACAAATCATTTTGAGCTTCGCCTGCTGGGCAGATTCCAGATTATCGGCATCTTTCCAGTAAGCGCAGGAATATTGCATGAAGGGATCAAGCATGCGGCTGAACAAGTCATTACCCAAATCGTAATGCTCCTTGCCGACTATCCAGGCACGTTTTTTACTCTGCAGATTGAAGAGACGAGCGCCGGCAATACGCAGCGTGTCTTTGAAATGATGGGGGAGTTGGTTCTCGAGACCTGCGCGTAAGACTTTGCTAAAAAACATATCCAGTCGGTCACATTCCCACCAGCCATCCATATAACTTTCGCCTAACCCCAAAGAGCCTTCCTGCAGAACGCGTTTAAAAAAATCGGGGTTTTTCACACGAATATCCGCCGGGGCAGAACCGTTAATGGCTATACCGGCACGGCTAAGTAATTCGTTGGCGATACGGTACCAGTTGTCATCCGGTACACTGACTTCTTCTATACACGATGAACTCATAGTTTCTCCATCACTGGTCGGTGATCAGAACCTTAAAACAGCGTAGACGCTTTTTGGGCTTTGTGAGAAATCTCGCAGAAAAAACCGCGAGTCTATAATCCGACGTAGAACAGAGGGAAAGGAGGAACCCTTGCCGAAATGACCATCCATAGTGAGTCGGGAACGATCCTGTCCCCGTAAAAACATAATATTTATCGTAGCTTTAACAACTCGAAATTAGTATAGGCCGCTAATTTCAATCATACAACAAAATTTTGTTAGCAGCCTAAGTATAAGTATATCGATATAGATCAGTGTGATTCGCTATGAGCGACTTCGGCATTGCCATGATTCGGGCAGTCAACTTCTTCACAACGTTGCATCATGTAACCCAGAGCGACCAGCACTACTGTTGATAACATCACGCTGGTGGTGGTGAGCAATGGCGTGCTGATACTAATAAGCCAGGAAACTACCAGACTTGCGAGGAAGCACAGACCCAGTTGCAGAGTGTTCTGCAACGCTGCGGCGCGACCGGTTGCATGTGGGAAGGGACGCAGCGCCTGGGCGACAACAATAGGGTAGATCGCGCCATTGGCAATCGCCATCACACAGAATGGGATCAGGATTTCGACCAGCGACACATGGCTAATGAAGCCCGCAGCCCAGGTCGCAATGACGCTGACAGCAAACAGCACCAGCAACCACGGTAATAACTGCTTGCCTTGCCATTTCTGCAGTGCGGCGCGACAGCCATAACCACCAATCAGAAACGCGATAGTTTGCGGGACATAACTTAAACCAATAACTGCCGGGCTGTAGCCCATTTCACTAAGGATGAACGGTGAACCGGTCAGCCATGCAAAAAAACTGGCTGAACAGGCTGCGTATATCAGCACGTTGCCGCGATAGGTTTTAGAACGTAGCAGGTCGGTAAAGGTCAGACCATCCTGACTATTGTTACGGGCCTTCGTCGTGGGTTTGAGCCAGAAAATAGGCAGAATCAGCACCACGGTAATGGCAAACAGGGTGGCAAAAATCGCCTGCCAGGAAAAATGGACCAGCAGCCAGCTTCCTAACAGGGGAGCCAGTGCCGGAGACAGACCCACCAGCGGCATGATGGTCGCAAAAATACGGTTGACTTTCTGTGAAGGATAATAATCTGTCACTAATGCTTGCCAGATAACCGCCGCGGCGCAGACCCCCACAGCCTGTACAAAACGCAATACCAGCAGCGTGGCGGCGTTTTCTACCCACAGCATCCCCAGACTACCTAACGCAAAAATTGTCAGGCCGATTAATAACACCGGTTTACGACCATAACGGTCGGAGAGTGGCCCCCACAGAAGCTGGGCTGCGGCAAAACCGGCAAGGAACAGACTAAGGCTGGCACTGACAGCAGACGCAGGCGTTTGCAGGTCGGCCTGTATGGCGGCGAAAGCAGGCAGATACATATCGGTTGCCAGAAAACCGAGTACGCTCAAACCCGCCAGCCAGACTAAAAATCTTTTCCTAGGTTGCATGTATATTCTCTAAATCTCTCAATTAAACACCGCCGCAAAGTGTAGGGAGTGAAATTAGTGTTGTGAAACGGTAATATTTGATGACTGGTTTCAAAAATTTTGCAGGCAGACTATGTGGTCAGAATATTCACTCGAAGTTGTTGATGCGGTAGCGCGTAATGGTAGTTTTAGCGCTGCGGCACAGGAGCTGCATCGCGTTCCTTCTGCGGTCAGCTATACCGTGCGTCAGCTGGAAGAGTGGCTGGCGGTACCGCTCTTTGAGCGACGGCACCGTGATGTGGAGCTGACCGCTGCTGGAGCGTGGTTTCTCAAAGAAGGGCGCTCTGTTGTCAAAAAAATGCAGATCACCCGCCAGCAATGTCAGCAGATAGCGAACGGCTGGCGCGGTCAGTTAGCTATCGCAGTGGATAATATTGTCAGGCCAGAACGTACACGGCAGATGATCGTTGATTTTTATCGCCATTTTGATGATGTCGAACTTCTTGTCTTTCAGGAAGTGTTCAACGGTGTCTGGGATGCGCTTTCCGACGGGCGCGTGGAACTGGCAATTGGCGCAACACGCGCGATTCCGGTAGGCGGTCGTTATGCCTTCCGGGATATGGGGATGCTAAGCTGGAGTTGCGTTGTTGCCAGTCACCACCCGCTGGCGTTGATGGATGGCCCGTTCAGTGATGATACGTTGCGCAACTGGCCGTCGTTGGTGCGCGAAGACACCTCGCGAACGCTACCTAAACGTATTACCTGGTTGCTGGATAACCAAAAAAGACTTGTCGTACCTGACTGGGAATCATCGGCAACCTGTATCTCGGCAGGATTATGCATAGGGATGGTGCCAACACATTTCGCCAAACCGTGGCTTAATGAGGGGAAGTGGGTAGCACTTGAACTGGAAAACCCCTTCCCGGATTCGGCATGTTGTCTGACATGGCAGCAAAATGATATGTCGCCTGCGTTAACCTGGCTGCTTGAGTATCTCGGCGATAGTGAGACGCTGAATAAGGAGTGGCTGCGGGAGCCGGAAGAGACTCCCGCAACGGGTGATTAACGACGATAGTCGCGGAACGGGCCGTCAGCCACGGAGCGGCGTTCAATCAAACGCGGATGCACTTCAATGGACTGCGGTTCTTCACGTTTGTTGACGATACGATCCAACAGCATGTTGAACGCTGTTTCACCCAGCGAATCTTTTGGCTGATGGATCGTGGTCAGCGCCGGCGTAAAATAGCGCGCGTTGCGCACGTTATCATAACCGATCAGCGAAACATCCTGCGGGACGCGCAGGCCCATTTCATCAGCAGCACAAAGTGCGCCCATTGCCATGATATCGCCACCACAGAAGACGGCAGTAGGGCGATGCGGCTGCGACAGGATTTGCTGCATGGCGCGATAACCGGATTCAGGTTCAAAGTCACCCTGCACAATCCAGCTTTCCGGCACCTTGATCATCGCTTCTTCCATCGCCTTCATAAAACCGGCAAGGCGGCCTGCGCCGGTGTTACGTTCCAGCGGGCCGGGGATGACGCCGATTTCGCGGTGACCGCGTTCAATCAGATAACGCCCGGCCATGTAGCCGCCTTCGAACGCGTTATCAATGACCGCATCGGTGAAGTCAGCTTTTGCTTCACCCCAGTCCATCACCACCATTGGGATATGGCGATACTCTTCCAGCATCGCCAGCAACGGCTCTGGGTACTCAGAACACATCACCAGCAGACCATCGACGCGTTTTTGCGCCATCATCGACAGATAAGCCCGCTGTTTCTCAAGATTGTTCCACGCATTACCCAGAATCAGGGTGTAACCTTTCTGGAAGCAATTTTTTTCAACTGCTTCAATGATCTCGGCAAAATAGGCCGCTTCGCTGCTGGTCGCCAGCAAACCGATAGACTTGGTGTGGTTAACCTTCAGGCTACGCGCCACCGCGCTAGGGGAGTAGTGTAATTCTTTAATCGCTGCCCACACGGCGTTGCGCGTTTCTTCAGCGACGAAACGTGTTTTGTTGATCACGTGTGACACAGTTGTAGTGGAAACGTTTGCTCGTTTCGCTACATCTTTTATTGTTGCCATTCCATTTCACTCCAGACCCTAACTTCAGCTCCTGCAAAATCGCAAGGTAAACGTTTGCCTTTACACACCTTACGCACAACAAAAGTGTTGCGGTACGCCGGAAAAACGACACGGAGCGTCAGGAAGGGGTCAATGGCCAGTACGCAAATAGTGTAAGCGTGGAATTTTGGCCGATCTTGACGAAAAGGGGAAGTGGTAAAAACACTTATCATTATAAATGACGGGAGATTTTTTCATCACAGTGTGTAAAAATGCGTAATATCACTTTTTGTGTGGTAATAAAAAAGGAGAAAACTTGATGAGCACCGACCTTAAATTTTCACTGGTAACAACGATTATCGTCCTCGGTTTGATCGTAGCCGTGGGTTTGACTGCCGCGCTGCACTGATTTCCTCTCGAGGGAGCGCGTTCTCCCTCGCATCTCCTTCCTGTTTGTTAGCAAAATGGCAAAAGTGTTTTCTCTTTTTGTTATTTTCATTTTTTTGTGATTGCTGTCATGCTTTCGCCACTTTAATTAATATCGCGTAATGACGCGAAGAGGTGGAGATAAGGCATGAAAATTAACTATCCGTTGCTGGCGCTGGCGCTGGCGATTGGCGCGTTTGGTATCGGGACAACGGAGTTCTCGCCAATGGGCTTGTTGCCCGTCATTGCGCGCGGTGTGGATGTCTCGATTCCCGCTGCCGGAATGTTAATCAGTGCCTATGCAGTTGGCGTAATGGTGGGCGCGCCGCTGATGACGCTTCTACTTTCTCATCGTGCCCGCCGCAGTGCGTTGATTTTCCTGATGGCAATTTTCACGCTAGGCAACGTTCTTTCCGCCATCGCGCCGGATTATATGACCCTGATGCTTTCACGTATTTTGACCAGCCTGAATCACGGAGCATTTTTTGGTTTGGGTTCAGTCGTGGCCGCAAGCGTGGTGCCAAAACATAAACAGGCCAGCGCAGTTGCCACTATGTTTATGGGGTTAACCCTGGCAAATATCGGTGGCGTGCCGGCGGCGACCTGGTTGGGTGAAACCATCGGCTGGCGGATGTCATTTCTGGCAACGGCGGGGCTGAGAGTGATTTCAATGGTAAGTCTGTTCTTCTCATTACCTAAAGGTGGTACAGGGGCACGACCTGAAGTGAAAAAAGAGCTGGCGGTATTAATGCGTCCGCAGGTGCTGTCTGCATTGCTGACGACGGTACTGGGAGCTGGTGCAATGTTTACCCTCTACACCTATATCTCTCCGGTACTGCAAAGTATTACCCACGCAACACCGGTGTTCGTCACGGCAATGCTGGTGCTGATTGGTGTCGGATTCTCTATCGGTAACTATCTCGGCGGCAAACTGGCAGATCGTTCAGTTAACGGCACGTTGAAAGGCTTTTTGTTGCTGCTGATGGTGATTATGCTGGCAATCCCGTTCCTGGCCCGCAATGAGTTCGGCGCAGCTATTAGCATGGTGGTGTGGGGCGCAGCAACCTTTGCGGTTGTACCTCCGTTACAGATGCGCGTGATGCATGTCGCCAGTGAAGCGCCAGGTCTGTCTTCATCAGTCAATATTGGTGCCTTTAATCTTGGAAATGCGCTGGGAGCAGCTGCTGGTGGTGCGGTAATTTCCGCTGGGCTGGGATACAGCTTTGTGCCGGTGACGGGGGCGATTGTCGCGGGACTGGCATTATTGCTGGTGTTTATGTCAGCCAGAAAACAACCTGAAACAGTTTGCGTTGCTAACAGCTAATTAAACAAAAACGCAGAAGGATAACCTTCTGCGTTACAGTTGCTGACAACGTGCGATTTATCTTGCCGCATGCGCTGTTAACGCCTCATCCGCGTTGGCATGGTAAGCGAAGCGCATCAGGCAATGCTGCATTTGCCATCAGTTATTATGCAGCGAGATTTTTCGCTACGAATTCCCAGTTCACCAGCGCCCAGAAGTGCTCCAGATAGCCAGGACGTGCATTGCGATAGTCGATGTAATAAGCGTGTTCCCAGACATCAACGGTCAGCAGCGGAGTCGCATCGGTGGTCAGCGGAGTACCCGCGTTAGAGGTTGAAACGATAGCCAGTTTGCCATCGCTGTTTTTCACCAGCCAGGTCCAGCCAGAACCAAAGTTTTTGATCGCTGCATCAGTAAACTGCGCTTTGAAATCGGCAAAGCTGCCAAAAGATGCGGCGATAGCTTCAGCGACTTTTCCAGTCGGTTCGCCACCGGCGTTCGGTGCCAGGCAGTTCCAGTAGAAAGTATGGTTCCAGACCTGAGCTGCGTTGTTGAATACGCCACCTTCAGAGCTGCGAATAATCTCTTCCAGTGATTTACCTTCAAACGCGGTACCTTTAATCAGGTTGTTCAGGTTAGTGACATAAGTCTGATGATGCTTGCCGTAGTGATACTCGATAGTTTCCGCAGAAATGTGCGGTGCCAGAGCATCTTTAGCATATGGTAGTGCAGGTAATTCGAATGACATTGCTACTCTCCTTTATTATTAATTTGCATACGTACAATAGCCTTATTGTGCGTATGGATAGGGTAGCAAATTAAAAGGTGAGACAAAAGATGAACTTACCCTGTTGCCGTAACAACAGGGTAAAGTTTTAGCGAAGTGTTTTTGGGGTCATTACCCGACGAGCGCCAACATAGTGGCGCTGCCAGTAGTCTTCACTGAGAGAAGTGATTTGAATTTCCTGACCTGTGCGCGGTGACTGAATAAATTTGCCGTTGCCGACATACACGCCGACATGATCGGCTGTACCGCGTCCCTGAGTACGGAAAAAGACCAGGTCGCCGTTTTTCAGCTCACTACGTTCGATAGGTCCTGCATCACGCAGGTGATACATTTCATTCGCCGTACGCGGAATACGAATTTTCACCAAATCTTTATAAGCGTAATAAACCAGGCCGCTGCAATCAAAACCGGTACGCGGTGAGCTGCCGCCCCAACGATATGGCTTACCAATTTGCTGCATCAGTTTATTCATTGCCACTTTCGTGGCTTTTTGCACCTTCGCTTTGTGCGCGTCGACAAGGGTTCCTGACGCGGCATTTTTGACTTTCACACAATGCGATTTATAGCCCTTACGTTTGGTACACTTTTCGGTAAAGCTGGCTGAGGCCGTTTTATTGACGGCGTGTTTGCTGCGAGTTTTGGCGTTTTTAGAAGCGGTAATGGAAGATTTTTTAACGGAAGAAGCGGTTTTGCTTTTGGTCGTACTTTTACTGGCGGCTTTTTTCGCTGTTTTCTGGCTGGCTTTCTGGGTCTTTTTGGTGGTTGCCGTGCTTTTCTTTTTATCTGCTTTTTTGGTGATATGAGTGGTAGCAGAACTCTCCCTGGCTTGCTTTGAAGCATGGGCCATAGGCGTTAAAGGCAGGGTGGTAAAAAGTAAAGCACAGAGCGTGATCGAAATACGGTTTATCCGCGCCACTGAGCGTCCCTCTGTTAAGGCAGGTCTATCATGCCTGCGTCTGATTTACAAAACTTGATGATTCTAATGCATAGAAGAAGAGAAAGTTAATAGCTTTTATTGTTAAAAAATACGTTTCGTTGGCGAGCGCAAAAAAATGCAGCAGTGAAAGCTAAAAATGGTTATAAATACGCCAGTTTGCCGCGCATCAGAGAAGAAACGAATATTTGAAATGCAACAAATAGAGCAAAGTGATAAAATAGCAAAAGCGTGATGAAAATGTTATTTTCCGATGCCGCACTGACCCGCTACAATGTCAGATTACTGCCGTAAAGAAGTTTGAGGAAGCAAGACAATGAGCACCACTATCGAAAAAATCCAACGCCAGATTGCTGAAAACCCGATCCTGCTGTACATGAAAGGTTCACCGAAACTGCCGAGCTGCGGTTTCTCTGCCCAGGCAGTCCAGGCGCTTGCCGCATGTGGCGAACGTTTTGCCTATGTTGATATTCTGCAGAATCCGGACATTCGTGCGGAACTGCCGAAATATGCTAACTGGCCGACCTTCCCGCAACTGTGGGTTGACGGCGAGCTGGTCGGCGGTTGTGATATCGTGATCGAAATGTATCAGCGTGGCGAACTGCAGCAGCTGATCAAAGAAACTGCCGCTAAATACAAGTCTGAAGAGCCGGACGCGGAATAATCCGTCCTGCAATACTGACGGATGCGAACGGGCATCCGTCAGTCCTTTATCCGGTGCGCCGTAAAACCTCGTCCTTCAGGGCGGGGATATAAGGCGCGGTTTTCCACCTGACCAGGTGTTTGCTGTTGTTCAATGTATTGGCGGATGACGGATATTGGCGCACCTTCGCAGCTACTGGCAAAATAGCCAGGACTCCACAAAACGCCTTTGTAGTAATACCTGACTGCAATATCTGGTCGATCTCGTCGCAGTAACCTATTCGATATGCCTTTGAGGCTGTTTACCAGACTGGATATCGCCAGTTTGGGAGGATAGTTAATTAACAAATGGACGTGATCTGGTTCGCCATCCATTTCAACCAGTTCAGCTGCAAAATCAGCACATACATTTGAAAAGTAAGTGCGTAGTTTTTCTGTCGTGTCATGGTCAAAAATCTGGCGTCGGTATTTGGTGACAAAGACCAGGTGAACATGCATCAGGAAAACACAATGCCTTCCACGCCGGATATCGGTTTCTTTTTTCACAGACCAAAGTATCATTTGACCTGTGAAACGATTACAGGCATTTAAATTCCAGTTAAGACCCGGTGGTCAACAGGAGCGTGAAATGAGGCGCTTCGCAGGCGCATGTCGTTTCGTTTTCAATCGTGCTCTGGCGCTTCAGAATGAGAATCATGAGGCCGGTAATAAATACATCCCTTACGGGAAAATGGCTTCCTGGCTGGTTGAGTGGAAAAACGCCACTGAAACGCAATGGCTTAAAGATTCGCCCTCACAGCCATTGCAACAGTCACTGAAAGACCTTGAGCGGGCTTACAAAAACTTCTTCCAGAAGCGGGCTGCTTTTCCCCGATTCAAAAAGCGGGGACAGAATGCTGCATTCCGCTACCCGCAGGGCGTTAAGCTCGATCAGGAAAACAGCCGTATTTTTCTGCCGAAACTTGGCTGGATGCGCTACCGGAATAGCCGTCAGGTCACGGGAGTTGTGAAAAATGTCACTGTCAGCCAGTCCTGCGGTACGTGGTACATCAGTATTCAGACAGAAAGTGAAGTATCAACTCCGGTTCACCCTTCAGCATCAATGATCGGGCTGGATGCTGGCGTGGCTAAACTCGCCACGCTGTCAGATGGCACAGTCTTTGAGCCTGTAAACAGTTTTCAAAAAAACCAGAAGACGCTGGCGAGACTTCAGCGACAGTTAAGCCGGAAGGTCAAATTCAGCAACAACTGGCAGAAGCAGAAACGCAAAATACAGCGACTGCATTCCTGTATCGCAAATATCCGCAGGGACTACCTTCACAAAGTCACAACGACCGTCAGGAAAAACCACGCAATGATAGTCATTGAGGATTTGAAGGTCAGCAACATGTCAAAGTCAGCAGCGGGTACGGTCAGCCAGCCGGGGCGCAATGTCCGGGCAAAATCAGGTTTAAACCGTTCGATACTGGATCAGGGCTGGTATGAAATGCGCCGCCAGCTTGAGTACAAGCAGCTCTGGAGTGGCGGTCAGGTGCTTGCTGTTCCGCCAGCGTACACAAGCCAGCGTTGCGCGTGCTGTGGTCATACAGCGAAAGAAAACCGCCTGTCACAAAGTAAATTCAGATGCCAGGTATGTGGATATACAGCGAACGCCGATGTAAATGGCGCTCGTAACATTTTAGCGGCGGGGCACGCCGTTCTTGCCTGTGGAGAGATGGTGCAGTCAGGCCGCTCGTTGAAGCAGGAACCCACCGAAATGATTCAGGTGACAGCTTGAACGTAGCAGGGAACCACGTCTTTCAGGGCGTGGAGGATGTCAACTATCCCCAATCCAGCCCTTGTGGCGAACTTGAAAATCCCGCCTCACGCAGCAGCGTAAACATCGGCGTTTGCCGGACCGGAAGATCATTCACTTCTGTTAGCGTAAAGCGCAGCCTTGGTTCGCGACGCAGTGCGGTGGTCAGCGCCTGGAAAATCTCTGGGGCGAGTAATTCCTCCTTTTCCTGCCAGACCAGCATTTTTTTGCCGCCTTGCGCCAGATAGAGTAACAATTTGCCGCCAGAAACGACCACCAGCGCACCCGCCCGACGCGTTGGTACCAGCGTTGCCGGATGTGCAGGCCAGGGCAGAAGATTTCCCCACACATTAGCCGGATCGTTGGCGGAGAGCGCCACTGGTGTATAGTGGCGTGTTTGCGTGGCTTGTGTCGCCAGATCGCGCAATCGGTCAATAGTCAGACGTTCAGCGAATTGCGCGCCACCCAGACCTTCTACAAAACGACCTCGCATAATTCGCCCGGAGTCTTCCATACTTCGACAAAGTGTTTGCATCGATGGAAACCCGCCAGGGATATTTTCGGCTATCACCGCCTGACGACTGATGATGCCGTAGCGGTCGAGCATATTTTCCGCCAGCGCCAGCATCCTTTCGGTATCGTTTAGTGGCTCCACCTGCAATAACGACCAGCGTCCAGCCAGATTTGGTGTGTTGTAAGATACCCGCGGCGAGTTGAGGTGCGTGCGTTGGAACTGCTGCGGGTGAGGGCGCGTAACGGTGCCCAAATATCGCTGGTAATGACGCCTTGCCAGACCAGCGCCCATAACGCCTCTTGCAGTGCCGAGGAATCAACCGATTCGCCGATTTTATCGCGTATCCGTTGGCTGATTTGTTGTGCAAACCAGGCTCCTCCGTCAGCCAGAACAGCGATTATCGCTTGCTGCAGCGCCGAACGATTCGCCTGATCCGCTTCGGCGGGAGTGAACGATTCTGCGACATATTTCTGTAGATGCAGTGCCACCAGGCCGTCATCTTCACCCAGCTTTTTTTGTCCCGACCAGATAACCGCTCCGGTTGCCAGTAATTCATCGAGCATTTCTGGCGAATAGTCGCGTACGCGGGCAGGCAGGATCTGGCTTTCCCAGAGTGAGGCGGGTAAACCGACTCCGGCAAGCTGTTCGATCACCCGCATCACGCCATCTACGCCCTCATAAACGCCTGGCGATGTTGAGGCAAAGAGCGCTGGGCTACCATCGGTGGCGGGTAATACGCCCTGACGTTCCAGCAGCAATCGCGCATAGGTCGTGGCTGCAACGGGACGCGTCGCTTCTCTGGCGGCTTGCAGCGAGCGCAAACGCAGACGACGAAATACTTCATCGCTCACCCAGATGTCTTGTTGCAGATTCATCACCAGACCCTGTTCACGCAGTTGCTGAAGCTGCTCTTCGACAATGGCAATACCGAGACTAAACTCATGAGCCAGTTGTTCAGCCGTGACCAGAGCATGAGCCCGGAGATAGCGCAGAAAGAGGTCGCGAAGCGGGTAACTGACTCTATGTAAATAAATCTCTGGCAATGACTCTGGTAGTCGTACGCCGAGGGCATCACGCAGCCTGGCGGCATCATCCATACAGGCAAGACGCTCCTGTCCGCTAATCATCGCTGGGAAGATTCGTTTTACTGCAAGAAGATTTTCCAGATACGACGCAACCTCTTCACTGCTGCCTGTATGCCGTTGCGCCAGGTCTTCAACGGTCATTGGCCCCAGTTCGCGCAGCAGGTCGAACAATCCTTCTTCACCTTTCGCTCTTCTGCCAGGAGCCAGTCGTTGCAACTCTTCTTCCACCTGGCGAATGACCTGCGGGTCGAGTAATTCCCCCGGATCGACCTGTCCGAGTAGATTGCGCAGTAACTCGCTGTCCAGCGACAGTACGGATGCCCGGCGCTCTGCCAGCGGGGCGTCGCTCTGGTACATAAATTCCGCGACATAGCCGAACAATAAACTTGTGGCGAAAGGCGAGGGCGTAGTGGTCGTTACATCGGATATTTGAATTTCGCCACCGTTCAGGCGACGCATCAAACGTTCCAGTGCGGGAAGATCATAAACATCTTGCAGACATTCGCGTAGGGTTTCGAGAATGACCGGAAAATCCGGATATCCCTGAGCGATTTCCAGCAACTGACTGGCGCGCAGCCGTTGTTGCCAAAGCGGGGTGCGATGGCCCGGCGTGCGGCCCGGCATTAATAATGCCCGCGCGGCGCATTCGCGAAAACGGGCGGCGAAAAGTGCCGAGCTGCCTACCGCCTCGCGGACAATTTGCAGCAACTTTTCTGGTTCAAACAAAAAAATCGCGGCGTCGGGCAATTTACCATCAGTGTCAGGAATGCGCGCAACAATGCCGTCATCACTGGCGACCACAGACGCGTCAGCGCCCCATAGGGCATGTATTCGCCCGGCAATCGCCAGCGCCCAGGGTTCATGCACCCGTCTTCCATAGGGAGAGTGCAAAATAATACGCCAGTCGCCAATTTCATCACGGCACCGTTCGAGGACCAGATGGCGACTCCCCGGAACGATGCCCGTCGCGTTGCGTTGCTCGTCAATCAACCCCTGAATATTGGCGTTCGTATTTTCTTCTGCCAGCCACGGGGGAATAGTCCCGGAAAAGAACGCGCCATCCGCCAGTAAATGAAGAAAATCGCCGATCATCTCGCCTAATTCAGCCGGACGTCCGTTACCTTCACCACGCCAGAAGGGGAGCCGGGCAGAACGACCCGGAGCAGGAGTCACAATCACCTGATCGCGGGTGATTTGCTGGATCCGCCATGAGGTAGCGCCGAGAGTGATAATGTCGTTCACCCGCGACTCATATACCATCTCCTCATCCAGTTCACCCACCCGCCGCGAACCGGCCTTTTCTTCACCTTCGGGTAATAACACGCTATACATGCCACGATCCGGAATGGTGCCGCCGCTGGTAACCGCCAACAATTGAGCGCCAGGTCGGGCGGTCAATATCCCGGTCTCCCTGTTCCAGACCAGTTTGGGGCGAAAAGCAGAAAAATCGCCAGAGGGATAGCGCCCGGAAAGCATATCCAGCGTGGCGTCAAAAACACGTCTTGGCAGATCTTTCCACGGTGCGGCACGGCGTACGCGGGAGTACCATTCGTCTACCTGTAATGCATCCATCGCCGCGGCGGCAACGGTTTGCTGCGCAAGGACGCCGAGAGGATTATGCGGTGGTGTCAGGTTTTCCAGCCTGCCTGCGAACATACACTCTACAATGACTGCGGAATCGACTAAATCACGCCGGGTACGGGGGAAAAACAGCCCTTTAGATACACCGCCAACCTGATGTCCGGCGCGACCAATGCGTTGTAACCCACTGGCAACAGAAAGCGGCGTTGCCACCTGAATCACCAGATCCACCGCGCCCATATCAATCCCCAGTTCAAGACTGGAGGTTGCGACCACGCAGCGTAATTCACCCGATTTCAGCGCCTGTTCGGTGATTGCTCGTTGTTCTTTAGAGACGGAGCCGTGGTGTGAGCGGGCAATAAAAACGTCGCTACTTTGTACACGGTTAGAGGTTGCGCCGGAGGTCGACTCGAAATGGGCCGCATCAACGGCGATAGACGGGGAACGCTGTAAGCGTGCGGCGTAAAGCTCATTTAATCGTGCCGTCAGTTTTTCCGCCAGCCCGCGTGAATTAGTAAAGACAATGGTCGAGCGATGGCGCAACACTTCATCAAGGATACCCGTTTCAATATATGGCCAGATGGAGCCTTCCCGGCCGGCATGGCTGTCTTCGCAGGTGCCGCTGGTGACCGATGAGACATCATCCATATTGGCGACCGGTACGACAATTCGTATCTGCGGATGGCGCATTGCGGGCGGGTTGACTACCGTAACCGGGCGATCGCCACCAAGAAATGCTGCCACATCGCTGGCTGAGCGCACAGTGGCAGAAAGGCCAATTCGCTGTGCTGAGGTGTGGAGCAGCGCATCGAGCCGCTCCAGACTTAACGCCAGATGCGCACCACGTTTACTGCCCGCTACCGCGTGGACTTCATCAATAATTACCGTTTCGACGCCGCGTAGCGTTTCGCGCGCGCGGGAGGTCAGCATCAGATAGAGTGATTCGGGTGTGGTGATCAGAATATCCGGCGGATTACGGGTGAGTTTGCTGCGTTCCTGTGCAGGCGTATCGCCAGTACGGATCCCTACGCGAAGATTGACTTCCGTTTCGCCGCGCCGCCGCCGTTCATCGGCAATACCCTTCAACGGGATCTGCAAGTTGCGCTGAACGTCGGTGCCCAGGGCTTTTATCGGTGAAATATAGAGGATGCGTGAGGTTTTACGCTTATGCGCCTCGCGGGTATCTTCGCCGCCTTCGCGGAAGAGCCGATCGAGGGCGTAGAGAAATGCTGCCAGCGTTTTCCCGGAGCCAGTCGGTGCAATCACCAGCGCATGTTCGCCTCGCGCCGCCACATGCCAGGTTTGCGACTGGACAGCGGTCGGCTGTTTAAAGGCGCGAAGAAACCAGTCGCGGGTCGCCGGTGAAAACACGTCCGGCAGGAGCGATGAAGGGTCTGGATTATCTGCCATTAACGCTATTCCCCGTGAATATCATGCTTGATGCGTGGAATAGCCTCACTATAGATGCCTGAATCATTGCATGTCATCAGGCATCGACTCGATTACACCTCTTCGGCGGCAGGTAGCGGCCAGCCTCCCAGACGTTTCCAGCGGTTGACGATTTCACAAAACAGCACAGCAGTGCGTTCGGTGTCGTACAGCGCGGAGTGCGCCTGGGTGCTGTCGAAGTCCATGCCAGCGGTCTGGCAAGCCTTTGACAATACGGTTTGTCCGAGTGCCAGCCCGGCCAGTGCAGCAGTGTCAAAAGTGGCGAAAGGGTGGAACGGGTTACGTTTCAGCGAGGCGCGTTCTGCGGCGGCCATCATAAAGCTGTGATCAAAATTGGCGTTGTGCGCCACCATAATGGCGCGGTTACAGCCGCTCGCTTTAATACCTTTACGTACAACTTTAAAAATTTCGTGCAGCGCCTCGTATTCGCTGACCGCGCCGCGATCGGGATCGTTCGGGTCAATGCCGTTGAAGGCGAGGGCTTCTGGTTGCAAATTTGCGCCGACAAATGGTTCGACGTGGAAATGTAATGTGGTGTCCGGCATCAGCCAGCCTTGTTCATCCATTTTCAGGGTGATGGCGGCAATCTCAAGCAGCGCATCGGTTTTGGCGTTAAATCCGGCTGTTTCAACATCGATCACAACAGGATAAAAACCACGAAAACGGTCGCACAGACCGGTAAGTTGAGCGTTATCGGACATCTGATTCTCTTAATACGGATAAATTGCAGCGCGCATTATGACAAATATTACTTGTCGATGCAGTAAAGATGCGGGCGCGATGAGTTCACGCCCGGCAGGAGATTAGTTGCCCAGACCGCGACCGGCGTCTTTCTCTTCGATTAACTCAATTTTGTAACCGTCCGGATCTTCCACAAACGCGATAACCGTAGTACCGCCTTTTACCGGACCCGCTTCACGGGTCACGTTACCCCCGTTTTGACGGATTTTTTCGCACGCTTCAGCGGCGTTATCTACGCTAAGCGCGATGTGACCATAAGCAGTGCCGAGTTCGTATTTATCCACGCCCCAGTTGTAGGTCAGTTCAATCACCGCTTCTTCGGTTTCCGGGCCGTAGCCAACAAACGCCAGTGAGTATTTGTATTCCGGGTTTTCGCTGGTACGCAGCAGTTTCATGCCCAGCACTTTGGTATAAAAATCGATGGAGCGTTGCAAATCGCCAACGCGCAGCATGGTATGAAGAAGACGCATCTTTTTATCCTCAAAATGGCTAACAGATTCAAAATGTTGTTTTAGTATAGCGGCGGCTTTACGCCGCTCGCAATGTTGGATTACAACGTCGGGTAATCGGTATAGCCTTCCGCGCCGCCACCGTAGAAACTTTCGGCACGCTGTGGGTTAAGCTCAGCTTTGAGCTGCAAGCGGGCGACCAGATCCGGGTTCGCAATCCAGTCACGACCAAATGCCACCGCATCAATTAACCCTTTGCCGATCAGCGTTTCAGCTTTTTCTACTGTGTATGCACCTGCGCCGATAATCGGACCGTGGAAACGGGCGCGTACTTTTTCGCGGAACGCATCAGTATACGGTTCACCCCCCGCCCAATCTGGTTCTGACATATGCAGATAAGCAATGCCGTGTTTACCCAGTTGTTCAATCAGATACAGTGCATCGGCTTCTTCATTCGGGCCGTTATCTGTGTTCTGGAAAGTACCGATTGGCGAAACGCGAATGCCAATGCGATCGGCACCCCATTCTTCAATCCCGGCATCGACCACTTCCAGTACCAAACGTGCGCGATTTTCCACGCTGCCGTCGTACTGATCGGTACGATGGTTTGAAGAAGGGGAAAGGAACTGATGCAGCAAATAACCGTGAGCAGAGTGGAGCTCTACCAGATCAAAACCGGCTTCACGCGCGTTAGCAATGGCCTGACGGAAATCATTGACGATACCCGGAATCTCTTCCAGTTCAAGCGCACGCGGCATGGATGTTTCAACGCGGATCGCCTGACCATTTTCATCGCGCAGAGAAGTACGTGTTCCCGCGCTAAGTGCTGAAGGCGCTACCGGTGCCTGACCGCCAGGTTGCAGGCTGGCGTGAGAAATGCGTCCGGTGTGCCACAGCTGCAAGGCCATATGACCATTTTCAGCATGAACGCCAGCGGTGATTTTTTTCCATGCGGCAATTTGCTCCGGACTATGGATGCCAGGCGCACCTGCATATCCTTTTGCCTGGGCAGAAATTTGCGTGGCTTCACTAATAATCAAACCGGCACTGGCACGTTGGCGATAGTATTCCGCCATCAACGGGGTAGGAATGTCACCCGGTTCAATACTGCGCAGACGCGTCAGCGGTGCCATAAAAATACGGTTTGCCGCCGTGATCGCGCCCACTTTCAGTGGGGAATACAGTTTTTCAGATGACATAAAGGCTCCCGGTCGTCTGGTGATAAAAAATGCCTGCTAAACGGCAGGCGTCGCAATAATGTTTTTTACATGGGCCAGCGCGTTTTCCAGTGGCTCGAAACTGCGCGAAATTTTGGCCTGCAGATTCGCGCCAAGCCATAGTGCGTAAAGCACTTGTGCCTGTTGTAGCGGTTCGCCACAAAAGGTTAAACAATGGTTCTCACGGCCATTTTCCAGAGCCTGCGAGAGCAGGGCGATCACGCCGCGAGCACCTTTATCCATCGCGCTGCGCATATCTTCTGACAGATCGCACACTTCGGCAGAGAGTTTTACTGTCAGGCAACCACTGATGGTTCCATGTTGGCAAAACTGGTTCAGTGTTTGCTGGTAATAAGCCAGTATGCGGTCGCGGTAGTTACCTTCGCCGGATTGCAGCAACTCAGTCAGTCGCTGGTGATATGCGGCGTAATGACGCTCAAGCATGGCAACGCCAAACGCTTCTTTAGAGCGAAAGTAGTGATAGAAGGACCCTTTCGGCACTTCAGCGGTTTTTAGTAATTCGCTTAGCCCCATCCCGGTGAATCCACGTTGCAGGCAAAGTTGCTCGCCCGTCGCCAAGAGATGTTCGCGAGTATCATGTTCGGTGTGTTTGTTCATGCGTTGGAGTATAGTAGACCGGTCGGTCTAGTGCAAGCAAAGTTGCTACTTTGGACATTAACAGCTTCAATAATGGTAATAATCTTATCTGAGGAGGGCGAGGTGGCGGAGCAATTAGAGTTCTTTCCCGTCCAGAGCCCGTGCCGGGGAATTTGCCAGTCTGACGAACGCGGGTTTTGTCGCGGCTGTTTTCGTAGTCGGGATGAGCGTTTTAACTGGAATAAAATGAGCGATGGCGAAAAACAAGAGGTGCTGCGCCTTTGTCGGCAGCGATTAATGCGCAAATTACGCGCAAATAAGCCAGCGTCATCAGACGAACCGGAGCAACCATCACTCTTTTGAACCTAATCTTGCGTATACTCCTCTCATATCTGATAAGAGGAAGCGATTATGGTTCAGCGTATTACTATTGCGCCGCAAGGCCCGGAGTTTTCCCGTTTTGTGATGGGCTACTGGCGATTGATGGACTGGAATATGTCCGCCCGCCAGCTGGTCAGTTTTATTGAAGAGCATCTGGATCTCGGCGTGACCACCGTGGACCATGCTGATATTTATGGTGGCTATCAGTGCGAAGCGGCGTTTGGCGAGGCACTGAAACTGGCACCTCACCTGCGTGAACGGATGGAAATCGTCAGTAAATGCGGTATCGCGACGACCGCGCGTGAAGAAAACGTCATTGGTCATTACATCACTGACCGCAATCACATTATTAAGAGCGCCGAACAGTCGCTAATTAATCTCGCGACCGATCATCTGGATCTGCTGTTAATCCACCGACCAGACCCGTTAATGGATGCCGATGAAGTGGCGGACGCGTTCAAACATCTGCATCAGAGCGGCAAAGTGCGTCATTTTGGCGTATCGAACTTTACGCCTGCGCAATTTGCCCTGTTGCAATCACGTCTGCCGTTTACCCTTGCCACTAATCAGGTGGAAATATCCCCGGTGCATCAGCCGTTACTGCTGGATGGCACGCTCGACCAACTACAACAACTGCGTGTTCGTCCGATGGCGTGGTCCTGCCTTGGTGGTGGTCGTCTGTTTAATGATGATTATTTCCAGCCGCTGCGTGATGAACTGGCTGTGGTGGCGGAGGAGTTAAACGCGGGCTCGATTGAACAGGTGGTTTACGCCTGGGTATTACGTTTACCGTCGCAGCCGCTGCCAATTATCGGCTCAGGTAAAATTGAGCGCGTACGGGCAGCTGTCGAAGCAGAAGCACTGAAAATGACCCGTCAACAATGGTTTCGTATCCGTAAAGCTGCACTGGGGTACGACGTACCGTAAGCACTTTTAGGAATAGCCGCCGTTCAAAAATGTGTCACTGGTTTACACTTATTCAGGAATGCACAATGAACGGAGGTCCTATGAAACGTTTTAGTCTGGCCATTCTGGCGCTGGTTGTTGCGACCGGCGCACAAGCTGCCAGTGAAAAAGTCGAGATGAACCTCGTCACGTCGCAAGGGGTTGGGCAGTCAATTGGTAGCGTCACCATTACTGAAACCGATAAAGGTCTGGAGTTTTCACCCGATCTGAAAGCATTACCCCCCGGTGAACATGGCTTCCATATTCATGCCAAAGGAAGCTGCCAGCCAGCCACCAAAGATGGCAAAGCCAGCGCCGCGGAATCCGCAGGCGGGCATCTTGATCCACAAAATACCGGTAAACATGAAGGGCCAGAAGGTACCGGGCATTTAGGCGATCTGCCTGCACTGGTCGTCAATAATGACGGCAAAGCTACCGATGCCGTCATCGCGCCTCGTCTGAAATCACTGGATGAAATCAAAGACAATGCGCTGATGGTCCACGTTGGCGGCGATAATATGTCCGATCAACCTAAACCGCTGGGCGGTGGCGGTGAACGCTATGCCTGTGGTGTAATTAAGTAATTACGAGGCCAGCGTACCTTGCGGTGGTGCTTGCTCAAGTTGCGAAAGCGAGCAGTACAGCCGCCAGACAATTGCCGCCAGCTCACGGGCGGCAGGTTGATGATGACGGGCAAGGCTGTCGCAAATCCGCTGTAATTCTTCAAGTGTGGCCGCCAGTGATTTTTGCTGAACGCCACGCTCACTCATCACTCCCCGCAACAGTGAAATACAGTTATCCCGTACTCGCGATAACGGATCGGAACGCGATTCCCAGTCGCGCAATTGCCAGACAACATGAGAACAGTTCAGCAGCACTACACCCCAGCGTAATAACCAACGGCGAGCCAGCGCATCCTAGCTGTTACTCAACTGACTGACGTGATGATAAGTGAGCGATTCAAATTCGCTTTCACTCAGTGTTGGATGGCGGCTTAGCTGATCGACAAAATCCCGGCGCAGCGCGCGAATATGGCGGCGGCTTTTACGAGCATCCGATCCTGGACGCAGAATGGCGAACGCTAGCCAAGCCAGCGCAACGTCAACGATTTTTGCCAGATTATCGTTAAGAAAATCAGCAAAATCATACACCGGGGGATTAGTGACAGCGATAAACGGACCCATAAAAACAATCAGTTGCCCCCACAGTGCGGCAAATTTGGGCATCTGCAATTTAAGAAGCTGCATTGTCGCCAGCAGTGGAAAGAGAAACAGTAAAAATTGCCACAGATCGCTAATCTGGACCATCAGGCCAAATTTGACCACAAAGCTGAATAGCGAAAGTAACACCAGCGTGCGCATCAGCAGTGACAACGACCTAAACGGTGCTGCGACGGCGGAGTAGAGTACGCAGCTAATTGCTGCCAGCGTTAATGCATTGGCACCGGCATCCCATTGCGATGCAATACTCCATGCGCCAATCATCATCAACGTACAAAATGTACGCAGCCCGCTCCACATAGCTTCGGCGTTGTCGGTATGACGAGCCAGAGCGGATGTCCGTGCGAGTCTGGCATGATCATCTACACCGCTTTGCAGACGATGTAATTCCTGACTACTTTGCAGATAAAGGCGGCAAAAATAACGTAGTCGCTGCCAGAAGGCGACGTGCCGGTAGTCGGCGACGTTGGTCGGGCGTAGCGGGGCGATAATACGTGCGACGGTGTAAGCATCTGTTTGCGAACTGGCGAGCGCCGTCAGCAATTGTTCGAGAATTTCTCGCGTGGCACCTGGCGGTGAGGGCCAGTTGAGCAACATACGTCGCAGGCTGGAGATGACACTGGTCATACGTAATTGCTGGTGGAGTAGCGCATTAAGGCGCGCGTTTTGCTGGCGAAAACGATAGTGGCTCCAGAAAGCCTGGATACGCAGCAAATTCATGGTCAGTATCTGCCCAATCACCCCCTCATGTGCTGCACGAATGGCATCGTTTGTTTCAGGCTGCCAGAGTAAACTGGCATGTTCCAGTAATCGGGCGTGCATGTTTTTCAATGCAGTTAAAAGGGCAGTAGCATCGGAACTGCTAGGCAGGATCATCATCATCATGCCGCCGCACAAAATACCGACTATCACCTCGCAAACGCGCGCCTGAGCGATATCCCACAGCTGGCTGGCCTCAGTAATATTAACCATCGGAAAGGCGATGATGGCAGCCGTGTAGCCCGCCAGTTGAAATGCATACGCGACGTTATTCGTGAAGTGCGCACAGACCTAGGTACAAAAGCCAAGCCACGCCGACATGCTCAATAGAAAAAACCACGGCTCATTGAGCGTATGTCCGGCAAGAAGCAGTGCCGCAATGGCTCCCAGTAAACTGCCAGCGATGCGTCCGAGGCTTTTGCTGATGACACCGCCAACGGTGGGAAAGCTAACCACTGCAGCCGAGGTCATCGCCCAATAGGGTTCATCCAGATTCAAATAATAGGCAACCGTCAGCGCCAGACACATGGCAATGGTATTGCGTAACGCATAACGCCATTGCGCCAGCGTGGCCCTGAACCAGGGCAAATTGCGCAAGGACCATGACGATGCGTTCATTATTGACCTACGGCAATTCTACAGGTGGTGCCCGACACCAGCGTGACATCGCCTGGAACTTTATCCAGCGCAAAGCGGACGGGAACGCGTTGGGCGAGACGAACCCAGGGGACGTTAGGTTTCACATCCGGAATAAGGCTTGAGTCACTTTCAACGCTCTGATCATAAATCGCCCGACCGATACTGGAAACGTGACCCTGTAACGTTTTGTTATCACTATAGAGGGTAATTTGTGCTGGTGCACCTTCGCGGATATGGCGCAACTTGGTTTCTTCAAAATAACCAATGACGTAAAACGAGTGGCTGTCGACAAGGGCAAACAGCGGTTTCCCGGTGTCAGCGTAATCGCCGATGCGGGTAGTGAGGTTAGTCACCCATCCACTCACCGGGGCGCGAATTTCCGTTTGCGCCAGTTGCCATTGTGTCTGTTTCAGCGTCGCCTGTGCGGCATTAACACTGGCCTGCATCGCTTTAACATTGAGGTTAGCGGTATCGAGTTCTTCGGCAAAAATAAAATTTTGTGAGAGATGACGACGACGATTCGCTTCGTTATTGGCTTTTGCGAGGTCAGATTGCGCTTTCGCCAGCTGAGCCTGTGCGTTCAGCTCGGCGATCTGAAAGGGCGTTTTATCGATCGTGAGCAGAAGTTCCCCCGCGTTAACCAGTTGGTTGTCTTTTATATTCAGCTCAACAATACGTCCCGACACCTGTGGGGTGATAGAAACCTGTTCTGCGCGTATTTTCCCGTCGCGTGTCCACGGAGATTGCATGTAATAATTCCACAGCCACCATCCGGCAAGAACCGCAACTATCGCTACAATGATTGTTGAGAAATACTTAATTGTTTTAATTGACATAGTTACCACGCAATCAGTATTGCCAGAGCAAGGCAAACGCAAATCGCAAACAGCGATAAATCCATTAACAAGGGATGCCAGATGTCACCGGCGTAGATCCAGCCACGAAGCAGGCGGTGTACGACAAGCCAGATGACGAATCCAAACGCGAATGCTTTGAAAAACGGAGGAAAATAGACGGACGCACCGAACACCAGATCTTGTAAGGGCAATCCTGTTGCATTGAGCATAAACTTCACAAAGTAGATTCCTTTACGACCGAATATATTGCGTTAGATTAATAAATATTCTTTAAGTGCGAAAAATTTACGCGCAATTTCTGAAAAATATGTCTGACGGTAACCAAATGCAGCAATACATTTGTTTTAGCAATACAATTGCTGCACACTATTCTAAAAGCCGCATAATATCTTAGCAAGCTAATTATAAGGAGATGAAATTGGAATCGCCACTAGGTTCTGATCTGGCACGGTTGGTGCGCATATGGCGTGCTCTGATAGACCATCGCCTGAAACCGCTGGAGTTAACACAAACCCATTGGGTTACGTTACACAATATCCATCAGTTACCTCCAGACCAGTCGCAAATTCAACTGGCAAAAGCGATTGGCATCGAGCAGCCATCACTGGTCCGTACTCTGGACCAACTGGAAGAAAAAGGGTTAATTTCGCGTCAAACTTGTGCCAGCGATCGTCGGGCTAAACGTATTAAACTGACGGAAAAGGCAGAGCAACTGATCAGCGAAATGGAAGCTGTTATTAACAAAACCCGCGCGGAAATATTACATGGCATCTCCGCAGAGGAACTGGAGCAACTGATTACGCTCATCGCAAAACTTGAGCATAATATCATTGAGTTACAGGCCAAAGGGTGAAATGAAGGGGGCGTGTGGTCAGTAACCTGACCACACGCAAACTTATTTAGCGCGGAGAAACGGTCACCTGACTGCCATTGCTGGCCAGTACGACACGTTGGCCCGGAGAGAAACGAGTGTTGCCTTGTTTCTGTACCACCATGATGGTATTACCATCGTCTTTACGAATTTCCAGCTCGACACCCTGCGTTTTGTTCATTGCACTCTGTACGCCCTGACCAGCTACGCCACCTGCAACAGCGCCTGCTGCAGTAGCCAGAGAACGCCCGGTTCCGCCACCAACAGTATTCCCCAGGAAACCACCAAGAACAGCACCGCCAATTGCACCGATAACGTTGGAATCATCACCGCCCTGAATCTGTACCGGACGTACGTTAACGATGGTGCCATAGCTGACATTCTGTACTTGTTTCGCTTCAGAAGCGGTATAAACATCCCCTGACAGGGTGTCGTTATTAACACAACCGACAAGAGACAGACCTACCATTGAAACAACCAATACGCGTTTAATCATTGAAAAATCTCCTGTTCACCATGAAACGCCACGCAAGCATCCCTCATGGTCAAAGTATATGGCATATGTGAATCCATGGTTACATGTTCTACCAAATATGAGCAAATCATAATGAAAGTAGGATCAACCAATTATAAACAAAACATTCATGATGATTATTGATTTGAAGATAATGTTTTACTACCAACGGTAAAAATCGGTCATTCCGCATGGTATTCACGAAAAGTTTATGTTTGAGTGGTGCGCAAACGTCAGATTGAAAAAGGATGAACTATGAAATCGGGCCGCTTTATTGGCGTTATGTCAGGCACCAGCCTTGATGGTGTTGATGTTGTGTTGGCGACAATTGATGAACACCGGGTCGCACAGCTGGCAAGCTTGAGCTGGCCGATCCCGGTGTCTCTGAAACAGGCTGTACTGGATATTTGCCAGGGCCAGCAGCTTACACTTTCGCAGTTTGGACAGCTTGATACTCAACTCGGGCGACTTTTTGCTGATGCGGTCAATGCCTTGCTTAAGGAACAAAACCTGCAGGCGAGAGATATAGTTGCGATCGGCTGTCACGGTCAAACCGTCTGGCATGAACCGACGGGCGTGGCACCACACACTTTACAGATTGGCGATAACAATCAAATTGTGGCACGCACCGGAATTACGGTTGTCGGTGATTTTCGCCGTCGCGATATTGCCTTGGGAGGACAAGGCGCACCGCTGGTACCTGCGTTCCATCATGCCTTGCTGGCTCACCCAACCGAGCGACGAATGGTACTCAATATTGGCGGCATCGCCAATCTGTCACTGCTCATTCCTGGGCAGCCGGTTGGCGGCTACGATACCGGTCCTGGTAACATGCTGATGGATGCCTGGATCTGGCGTCAGGCAGGTAAACCTTACGATAAAGATGCCGAGTGGGCACGGGCGGGTAAAGTTATTCTCCCACTGCTGCAAAATATGCTCAGCGACCCGTATTTCTCGCAACCTGCACCGAAAAGCACCGGACGCGAATACTTTAACTACGGCTGGTTGGAGCGCCATTTACGCCATTTTCCGGGTGTTGATCCCCGTGATGTTCAGGCCACACTGGCAGAACTCACCGCCATGACCATTTCTGAACAAGTTTTGTTGAGCGGTGGCTGCGAACGATTGATGGTATGTGGTGGAGGTAGTCGTAATCCGCTACTCATGGCGCGTCTGGCGGCATTACTGCTAGGCACAGAAGTCACCACCACCGATGCCGTTGGCATTAGTGGCGATGACATGGAAGCATTGGCTTTCGCCTGGCTTGCCTGGCGGACGCTGGCGGGATTACCAGGAAATCTGCCTTCCGTCACTGGCGCAAGCCAGGAGACGGTACTGGGGGCTATTTTCCCCGCCAACTCGTGATATCAGAATTAACTGAATTTTTTCTTATCGTGTCTGCCGTTACACTTGGAAGATTAAGGAGGGTATTTGCCCTCCGGACCAGGAAAGTCTTCGGGATATGACTATGAAAAAACTGTTAATTATCATTTTGCCGGTCCTTCTCTCCGGTTGTAGCGCCTTTAATCAACTGGTTGAGCGAATGCAAACCGATACGCTGGAATACCAGTGTGATGAAAAACCGTTGACGGTCAAACTGAATAATCCGTGCCAGGAAGTCAGTTTTGTTTACGATAATCAACTACTGCATCTCAAACAGGGCCTTTCAGCCTCTGGCGCGCGTTACTCCGACGGGATCTATGTTTTCTGGTCGAAAGGTGAGGAAGCGACTGTCTATAAACGCGACCGCATCGTCTTGAATAACTGTCAGTTACAAAATCCACAGCGTTGAGATTTTTCCAGGGGCGGCGCACAATAGCATCACCCACTGACAATCCGTAAAGAAAACCATGTCTGATAACGACGAATTGCAGCAAATCGCGCATCTGCGCCGTGAATACACCAAAGGCGGGTTACGCCGCCGCGATCTTCCCGCCGATCCATTAACCCTTTTTGAACGTTGGCTCTCTCAGGCTTGTGAAGCCAAACTGGCGGACCCTACCGCGATGGTGGTCGCTACCGTGGATGAACATGGTCAGCCTTATCAGCGCATCGTTTTACTCAAACATTACGACGAAAAAGGCATGGTGTTTTACACCAACCTCGGTAGCCGTAAAGCACATCAAATTGAAAATAATCCGCGCGTTAGCCTGCTGTTCCCGTGGCATACCCTTGAACGGCAGGTGATGGTGATCGGTAAAGCAGAACGACTTTCGACTCTCGAAGTGATGAAATATTTTCATAGCCGCCCGCGTGATAGCCAGATTGGTGCATGGGTTTCGAAGCAGTCCAGTCGCATTTCTGCCCGCGGTATCCTTGAAAGTAAATTCCTGGAGCTGAAGCAGAAGTTTCAACAGGGCGAAGTGCCATTGCCGAGCTTTTGGGGCGGTTTTCGCGTCAGCCTTGAACAGATTGAGTTCTGGCAGGGCGGTGAGCATCGCCTGCATGACCGCTTTTTGTACCAGCGTGAAAATGATGCGTGGAAGATTGATCGTCTTGCACCCTGAAAAGATGCAAAAATCTTGCTTTAATCGCTGGTACTCCTGATTCTGGCACTTTATTCTATGTCTTTTTCGCATCTGGCGAAAAGTCGTGTACCGGCAAAGGTGCAGTCGTTATATACATGGAGATTTTGATGGCAAGCAGTAACTTGATTAAACAATTGCAAGAGCGGGGGCTGGTAGCTCAGGTGACGGACGAGGAAGCGTTAGCAGAGCGACTGGCGCAAGGCCCGATCGCGCTCTATTGCGGCTTCGATCCTACCGCTGACAGCTTGCATTTGGGGCATCTTGTTCCATTGTTATGCCTGAAACGCTTCCAGCAGGCGGGCCACAAGCCGGTTGCGCTGGTAGGCGGCGCGACGGGTCTGATTGGCGACCCGAGCTTCAAAGCTGCCGAGCGTAAGCTGAACACCGAAGAAACTGTTCAGGAGTGGGTGGACAAAATCCGTAAGCAGGTTGCCCCGTTCCTCGATTTCGACTGTGGAGAAAACTCTGCTATCGCGGCGAACAACTATGACTGGTTCGGCAATATGAATGTGCTGACCTTCCTGCGCGATATTGGCAAACACTTCTCCGTTAACCAGATGATCAACAAAGAAGCGGTTAAGCAGCGTCTCAACCGTGAAGATCAGGGGATTTCGTTCACTGAGTTTTCCTACAACCTGTTGCAGGGTTATGACTTCGCCTGTCTGAACAAACAGTACGATGTGGTGCTGCAAATTGGTGGTTCTGACCAGTGGGGTAACATCACTTCTGGTATCGACCTGACCCGTCGTCTGCATCAGAATCAGGTGTTTGGCCTGACCGTTCCGCTGATCACCAAAGCAGACGGCACCAAATTTGGTAAAACTGAAGGCGGCGCAGTCTGGTTGGATCCGAAGAAAACCAGCCCGTACAAATTCTACCAGTTCTGGATCAACACTGCGGATGCCGACGTTTACCGCTTCCTGAAGTTCTTCACCTTTATGAGCATTGAAGAGATCAACGCCCTAGAAGAAGAAGATAAAAACAGCGGTAAAGCACCGCGCGCCCAGTATGTACTGGCGGAGCAGGTGACTCGTCTGGTTCACGGTGAAGAAGGTTTACAGGCGGCAAAACGTATTACCGAATGCCTGTTCAGCGGTTCTTTGAGTGCGCTGAGTGAAGCGGACTTCGAACAGCTGGCGCAGGACGGCGTACCGATGGTTGAGATGGAAAAGGGCGCAGACCTGATGCAGGCGCTGGTCGATTCTGAACTGCAACCTTCCCGTGGTCAGGCGCGTAAAACTATCGCCTCCAATGCCATCACCATTAACGGTGAAAAACAGTCCGATCCTGAATACTTCTTTAAAGAAGAAGATCGTCTGTTTGGTCGTTTTACCTTACTGCGTCGCGGCAAAAAGAATTACTGTCTGATTTGCTGGAAATAATGCATTAAGTGGAAAGGGGGAGTGAGAAATCACTCCCCCTGGTTTTTATACAGGGAACATGATGAAAAATATTCTCGCTATCCAGTCTCACGTTGTTTATGGTCATGCGGGTAACAGTGCGGCAGAGTTTCCGATGCGCCGCCTGGGCGCGAACGTCTGGCCGCTGGACACCGTTCAATTTTCTAATCACACCCAATACGGCAAATGGACTGGCTGCGTGATGCCGCCCAGCCATTTAACCGAAATTGTGCAAGGCATTGCCGCCATTGATAAATTACACACCTGTGATGCCGTATTAAGTGGCTATCTGGGATCGGCGGAGCAGGGTGAACATATCCTCGGTATCGTCCGTCAGGTGAAAGCAGCGAATCCGCAGGCGAAATATTTTTGCGATCCGGTAATGGGTCATCCGGAAAAAGGCTGTATCGTTGCACCGGGTGTCGCAGAGTTTCATGTGCGGCACGGTTTGCCTGCCAGCGATATCATTGCGCCGAATCTGGTTGAGCTGGAAATACTCTGTGAGCATGCGGTAAATAACGTCGAAGAAGCGGTTCTGGCAGCGCGCGAACTCATTGAGCAAGGGCCACAAATTGTGTTGGTTAAACACCTGGCGCGAGCTGGCTACAGCCGTGACCGTTTTGAAATGCTGCTGGTCACCGCCGATGAAGCCTGGCATATCAGCCGTCCACTGGTGGATTTTGGTATGCGCCAGCCGGTAGGTGTTGGTGATGTGACGAGCGGTTTACTGCTGGTGAAACTGCTTCAGGGGGCAACGCTGCAGGAGGCCCTGGAACATGTGACCGCTGCAGTCTACGAAATCATGGTGACCACCAAAGCAATGCAGGAATATGAGCTGCAAGTGGTGGCTGCTCAGGATCGTATTGCCAAACCAGAACATTACTTCAGCGCAACAAAGCTCTGAAATATCTCATTTCGGCCTACAACGACCTGTGGGCCGATGGCTATTACTTTAAGCCTTCCGCTGACAGCGCGTCTTGTACTTCCGGACGTTCAGCCATACGTTGCATAAATGCCGCAATGTGCTCTAACCCTTCCAGATTCAGTTTCACCGCGTATGCCCAGCGCAGAACCGTAAACAGATAGGCATCAGCAATTGTAAATCTTTGCCCGCAGATCCAGTGCTCATCCTTCAGTGCCTCGTTCACATATTGCAGCTTCTTATCCAGCTGCGCGCGAACTGTCGGTTTGTACTCTTCCGGTGTATCTGGGCGAAACAGAGGTGTGAAACCTTTATGCAGCTCGGTGGCGATGTAATTCAGCCATTCGATGGTTTTATAGCGGGAAATACTGTTTACCGGTGCCAGCAACTGGCGGTCGGGGACGCTGTCGGCAAGATACTGCATAATCGCAACGCCTTCCGTCAGCAAAGTACCATCGTCCAGCAGCAATGCAGGCACCTGCCCCTTAGGGTTAACGGAAAAGTAATCGTCACCGTTTTCGAGACGTTTTTTCATTAAATCCACACTGACGAGCGTAAAATCCTTTCCGCTCTCACGCAGGGTGATATGGGAAGCGAGAGAGCAGGCGCCCGGTTTGTAGAACAATTTCATCGGTAACTCCTTTTGTCTGTGGTTTAAAGTATGGTAGTGCGTTGCTGAACAAAAAAAAGCCGCTAACGAAAAGTTAGCGGCTTGTAAAAGAGTTTCCCTGAATTTTACGCTACAGTAGCTTTCGCCGCTTTGTCTGCAGCGTCATCCTGCGTCATGCGGTGCAGTTTAGGCGCGGTCAGCAGCATCAGTACTGCAATAACGGCAGTAGCGACACCAATCTGCAAGAATACGCGACCATAGACTTCCAGTGACATCAGCGGGTCGGTAACGTTATCCGGCACAGCCATCATACCCGCAACATAACCACCAATCAGGTTTGCACCGGCAGTGGTCAGGAACCAGCTACCCATAATGAAGCCCATCAGACGCTGCGGAACGAGTTGTGCAACCATTGCCAGACCCAGACCAGAGATCATCAGTTCCCCGATGCTCTGCAGGCCATAGCTTGCGACCAGCCAGCTGACAGACACGATACCTGCGTCAGACGCGAATTTCGCACCCAGCGGCAGAATCAGGAACGCACCAGAACACATCACCATGCCGATTGCAAACTTGGTTGGCATCGGCAGGGTATCACCCATCTTGTTATAGATAGCGGCCAGAATCGGACTACCGATGATGATCCAGAACGGGTTCAGTGCCTGATACTGCTCAGGTTCTACGGCCAGACCCAGAATGGAGTGCTCAACGTTACGAATCGCAAAGAAGTTCAGTGACGTTGGCATCTGGCTGTACAGCACGAAGAAGATGATTGCTTCGAGCATCAGGATGAAGGCAACGATCATTTTACGACGCGCAGCACCTTTCATCGCGAAAGCTTCTTTACCGAAGATAACCACAATACCGAAGGCAACAACGCCCAGCGCCATACGCGCAACTTCCTGATTGTGCAGTAGCCAGGTGGCAACAGCGATCAGCGCCACAACACCAATAATGGTCAGCAACAGGTTACGGTAGTTGACTGGTTCAAAGTCTGGTTTTGAACCGTACTGTTTAACCCAGCGTTGGCAGAAGGCGAAGTTAACGATAGTGATCAGCAGGCCTACAACGCTCAACGCAAACGCAACACTCCAGCCGTATTTCGCGGCCAGCCACGGGGTGGCTATCATAGAGAAGAAAGAGCCGATGTTGACGGACATGTAGTACATGGTGAATGCACCGTCCAGACGTGGGTCGTTTTTCTCATAGCATGTAGAAAGCAGAGAAGACGGGTTAGCTTTAAACAGGCCGTTACCGACCGCAATAGCCGCCATACCCATATAAACAATACCGGCGTCGTGACCAGACCAGGCAACCAGAGCATAACCAATCGCCAGCACAATAGCGCCGAGCATAATTACGCGTTTAGTACCCAGTACCTTGTCACCTAACCAGCCGCCGATAGCGACCAGACCATAAACCAGGGCACTAAAGGAAGAGAAAAGGGTGATTGAATCCGCTTCAGACATACCCAGTTGTTTAACCAAGTAAACAGCCATAATTCCTTGTAGGCCGTAATAACCAAAACGTTCCCATAACTCAATCGAGAAGATGAGATAGAACGCCTTCGGTTGTTTGAAAGCGTTCAAACTGACGCTTTCAGTTGGTTTTTGGTTTGCAGTGGACACTTTTACCTCTTTTTTTACATCCCATATTAACGGGGGTGCTTTCTCGCGTTATGTCTAAAAAACATACGCGCAATTGTTATAGTGGGAGGGGAAACGGCAGGTAATGTTCACTATCTTGCACTTTCAGACAAGTCCTTTGTAATAATCTGTTACATATAACTGAGGCGGGGAATTCAACCATTCCGGGAAATGTTATCCAGCGTTAAATTTTTCAAAAAACGTAACGGCAGATTTTTTCACTGCATTGAGAGGGGGATGATGGCTTGACGGCGATATGTTCTGCTATTTAGCGTTTTTCCTAGTGAGATAGTCCAGTTTCTGAAAAATAGCCAGTGTAATGTTTTGCAGGTCAATATTTGTTGCGTGTGTAAATTTAAATCATTTTAACCTGATTCTTGCAATGTTTTTACATTGCCACAGCATCGTGATCTTGATCACGAATGAATAGAAAATTTCGCTATTAAAAAAACAATTAACCTGCATTTTTGGTTATCCGCAAACGGATTACCTGATGATAACGCTAAGCAATGGCATCATTGACGTTAAAAAGATGTTTTAAAAGAGGATAAAGAAAGGTTATCAATGGGGTAATCGGTGTTACCCCTTTTCTTCAGATGTCAACTTTCTCTTTGTATTCACAAAGATCTTCAATAATACAAGAGCCACAGCGGGGCTTGCGGGCAATGCAGGTATAACGCCCGTGCAGGATCAACCAATGGTGGCAGTCGACTTTAAACTCTGCCGGAACCACTTTCAGTAGCTTTTCTTCTACCTGTTCGACGTTTTTCCCCGGCGCAAATTGAGTACGATTACAAACGCGGAAAATGTGCGTGTCGACAGCAATAGTCGGCCAGCCGAATGCAGTGTTTAATACGACGTTGGCTGTTTTACGACCTACGCCGGGCAGGGCTTCAAGCGCAGCACGATCTTCCGGAACCTCGCCATTATGTTGTTCCAGTAATATACGGCAGGTTTTGATGATATTTTCTGCTTTGCTGTTATAAAGGCCAATCGTTTTGATATAGGTTTTCACCCCTTCAACGCCCAGTTCAAGCATCGCTGCAGGCGTATTCGCCACCGGGTAGAGTTTCGCCGTCGCCTTATTAACACTGATATCGGTCGCCTGAGCGGAAAGCAGTACGGCAATCAGCAATTCAAAAGGCGAACTGAAATTAAGCTCGGTGGTGGGATGAGGATTGTTCTCACGCAGGCGAGTGAGGATCTCCAGACGTTTTGCTTTGTTCATCAGACATTCCCTGTTTCACCGTTTGGCAATGCACGTTCGGCAGCTGCTTCAGCACGGCGCTTTTTCATTCTTTCATCAATCAGGTATTTTCCTGCCAGCATCAGTCCCAAGCCAATAAATGCACCTGGTGGCAGAATCGCCAGCAGGAAAGGGGAGTCGGTGTGGAAAATCTCCACGCGTAATACTTTTGCCCAGCTACCTAACAGCGCATCTGCACCGTCAAACAACGTGCCATTGCCGATAATTTCGCGTAGTGAACCCAGCACGAACATGGCGCAGGTTGCGCCCGTACCAATTGAAAAGCCGTCCAGTGCCGAAAGCGCCGGACCTTTTTTGGCGGCGAAGGCTTCAGCGCGGCCCACAACGATACAGTTAGTGACAATCAGCGGAATAAAAATCCCTAATGATTGATACAGGCCAAAGGCGTAGGCGTTGATCAGCATCTGTACAGCGCTGACCACCGAGGCGATGATCATCACGTAAATGGGAATGCGGATCTCGGCTGGCGTCCAGTGACGCAGCGTCGAAATGGTCAGGTTGGTCAGCGTCAGTACCAGCGTAGTCGCAAGTCCTAAACCCAGAGCGTTAGTGGCAGTGGACGTGACCGCCAATAGCGGACAAAGGCCGAGCAGTTGGACCAGTGCAGAGTTGTTTTTCCACAACCCCTGAACAATAACGTCTTTAATTTCGCTCACGCTTTATTCTCCACAGGCAGGAAGTTGAGAAAGTTGTGCCGGTAACGTCTGAGCGTACAATCCGGCGCGTTTTACCGCATTAACCACCGCGCGGGGAGTAATCGTCGCGCCGGTGAACTGGTCGAAATCACCACCATCTTTCTTCACCGCCCAGTGCGCATCATCCGCACCACTGATTTTTTTTCCCGCAAAATGGGTGATCCAGTCAGAAAGGCGCAATTCGATTTTATCGCCAAGCCCTGGCGTTTCGTGGTGCTCTGTCACGCGCGTGCCAAGTACCGTGCCATTAAAATCGGCTCCCACCAGCAGCTGAATCGCACCGGAATAGCCATCTGGCGCGGTTGCTTCCAGAACGGCGGCTACCGGTTTGTCATCCTGTTTGGCGATGTAAACCCGATGCTCACCTTTACCTAACTCTGGCGCAGTTACCAGATAGCAACTCTGTGCGAGCGCATTGTTATAGCGTTCGGCTGGCAGCACCTGATCAAATAACGCCTTTTGTTGCAGACTGGCCTGTTCAGCAATTGTCGTTTTGGTCATCTGGTTGATGGCCGCAGTTAACCCTGTAGAACCCGCTGCAAATAGTGCCAGTGTAATGCCGTGTTTTCGGATAGTTTTCAGCATGGTTTACCCTTTGCGATGGCCGTAGACGCGCGGACGCGTGTAGTAATCGATCAGAGGAACCGTGATGTTCGCCAGCAGGACGGCAAAAGCCACGCCGTCAGGATAGCCGCCGAAACTGCGGATCAACCAGACTAATAAGCCCGCCAGCGCGCCGAACATCAGCCGACCACGATTGGTCGTAGAAGCAGTAACTGGGTCAGTCAAAATAAAGAATGCGCCGAGCATAGTCGCACCAGACAGCAGATGAATTTGCGGTGCTGCCAGTGTTTCTGGTGAGAACAACCAGCCCAACGTTGCGCATAACGCCAGCGTTACTAAGAAGCTGAGGGGAATATGCCAGCGAATCGCTTTCTGCCATAGCAACCACACGCCACCAGCCAGCCAGGCGAGATTTACCCATTGCCAACCAGCGCCCGCCAGAATACCGCTGTAGATCGGATATTGCATAATCTGTTCAACCGAATGACCTGCGCGGACAGAGGTTTTGAATGTATCCAGCGGTGTCGCCTGACTAATGCCATCAATACCTAAGCGTAGCGTATTCATATCACCACCACTGGCGGTATGACCGCTGAAAATAACCTGTATGGCGTCGATAAAACCAGGGATGTTGACCGCAATTTCATGTGGCGGTAACCAGCTGGTCATCTGCACCGGGAAGGAGATCAGTAAGACCACATAACCAATCATTGCCGGATTAAACGGGTTTTGCCCCAGACCGCCATACAACTGTTTAGCGATGATCACCGCAAACACCGTACCCAGTACGACCATCCACCATGGCGCTAGGGGGGGAATACTTACCGCCAGCAATAAGCCTGTCAGCAATGCTGAGTTATCTTTCAACGTTGCGGCTACCGACTGCTTGCGTAGTTTGAGTACGAGAGCTTCGGCTAACAGAGCACTGACCGACGCCAACAGGATCTGAACGAGAGTACCCCAACCAAAAAACCACAGTTGCGCTGCGATTCCTGGCACGGCTGCGAGCAACACCAACAGCATAATGCGCGATGTCTGGCGCTGGTTATGGGTATAAGGGGAGCTAGCTATTCTGAATACCATTTAGTCCTCGTTTACAACCTTTTGCTGGGCGGCTTTTTTGGCCTGAACGCGGGCAATAGCCGCTTCGACGGCGGCTTTGCGCGGATCGACCTGTTCTTCTGGTTCCGCATTAGCCTGTTGCTGTTCCAGCTTGCGCGCTTTGGCACGGGCAATAGCGGCTTCGACGGCGGCTTTGCGCGGAACGACCTGTTCTTCTGGTTCCGCATTAGCCTGTTGCTGTTCCAGCTTGCGCGCTTTGGAGCGGGCGATAGCTGCTTCAACGGCAGTTTTACGTGGTTCAGCAACGGTTGCTGCGTCGTTAGTTTGCTCCAGTTCTGCCTGTTTCGCTCTGGCTTGCGCTTTACGGGCTTCCCGTGCTGCAATAATTGCACTGTTATCCGGGCGTTCGTCCGCTTTAATCACAATAGGCTGTGTAGCCTGGGCCTGTTTCTCTTTCACCCGCGCCAGAGCGGCAGCAATCGCATCTTTATCTTTGGCTGCAGGTTGAACGGCTGCGCTCTTATGTCGTTCAAGGCGAGCCGCTTTTTCGCGCTCCAGACGAGCCTGGCGCGCTTCGAAACGCGCTTTGGCTTCTGCGGCGCGCTTTTCTTCCTGACGAATAGCCGCAATTTCAGCTTTTTCCTGACGGAAATATTGCACCAAGGGAATATTGCTCGGGCAAACCCACGCGCAAGCCCCACATTCAATGCAGTCGGCAATGTTATGCGTGGTAGCTTTATCGTGTTGCTGACCTTTGCTGAACCAGTACAACTGTTGCGGCAAAAGATCCACAGGGCAGGCGTCAGCACAGGCGCTACACCGGATGCAGCTTTGTTCTTCCTGTGGTTCGCCAAGTTCATTGGCAGAGGGAGCCAACAGACAGTTGGTAATCTTTACGACCGGGACATCCAGCCATGGCAAGGTAAAGCCCATTAGCGGGCCACCCATAATCACCATTTGATCGGCAGAGGGGCAGAATCCGGCATCATTCAATAAATGACGCACTGGCGTCCCCAGCCGTGCCCAGACGTTGCCTGGGCGAGCGATTGCTTCGCCAGTCAGGGTTACAACACGCTCGGTAATCGGCTCGCCATCAATAACGGCACGTTTCACTGCATAAGCAGTGCCGACGTTTTGCATTAATACGCCGATATCGGATGAACGCCCGCCATGTGGAACCTGCTTCCCGGTCAGAATGTAGGTTAATTGTTTAGCACCGCCAGAAGGATATTTGGTTGGAATCACCCGCAGAGAAATATCGTTAGAGTCCGCCAGCACCGCGCGCAGCATGGAAATCGCCTGCGGTTTGTTATCTTCAATGCCGATAAGAATTTCGCGTGGCTGCAGAATATGCGCAAGAATGCGAATACCCTCTACGACCTGAGCCGCGCAATCCTGCATCAAACGGTCATCGGCGGTAATGTACGGCTCGCACTCAGCAGCGTTGATAATCAACGTTTCAATCTTATCTCCACCACCCTGCAATTTAACGCCTGTCGGGAATCCGGCACCGCCCAGCCCGGCAACACCAAACTGATGTATGCGCTCGATTAACTCTTCGCGACTGCGAGAGCGATAATCGACCCAGCCGTCGCGCGGGATCCAGCAGTCTTCACCATCGGCATCAATAATCACGCTTAATTCAGCTAAAGCTGAAGGATGAGCCGTAGAGTGGGGCGCAATAGCCGTAACGGTACCCGAGGTGGGCGCGTGAACAGGCAGCATTTTGCCGCGACCACGGGTAAGCGGCTGGCCGCGCAATACTTTATCGCCGACGCTAACGCACAACTCACCTTCAGCGCCAATATGCTGTTTCAGTGGAATAACAAAACGCTGCGCCAGTGGTACCTGGCGCAGGGGGGTACCGTTGGACTGGGTTTTCATCTCCGGTGGATGGATGCCGCCGTTGAAATCCCAGATTTTATTTTTTCTGAATGCAGAGAATAACTTAAGCATGGTGTTCCACGGGAATGATACGCACGGGAATGGTGTTCAGATCCCATTTCCAGGAGTCAGGTGTTTCTGCGACCGGTTGCAACGAGATGCAGTGCGTCGGGCACGGATCAACACATAAATTGCAGCCCGTACAGAGATCACTTATTACCGTATGCATGGCACGGGTAGCGCCAACGATGGCGTCTACCGGACAAGCCTGAATACATTTAGTGCAGCCAATACAGTTATTTTCATCAATAACCGCCACCATCCGCGCAGGCGTTAGCTCTTGCGCTTCGCCATCCAGCGGCTGCGGCTCGACATTAAGCAACTCGGCAATTTTTAGCATCACAGCTTCGCCACCTGGGGCGCAACGGTTGATTTTTTCACCGTTACAGCTGATGGCTTCCGCGTAGGGGCGACAGCCGGGATAACCGCACTGACCACACTGGCTCTGCGGTAAGATTTCGTCAATTTTCTCAACGACCGGATCGTCTTCCACCGCAAAACGGCGGGAGGCATAACCCAGAATGGCGCCAAACGCCAGGCCCAGCAGGCTCACGGCGGCAACGGCAATCCAGATAGCATTCATTACAACTTCACCAAACCACTAAAGCCCATAAAGGCCAGAGACATAAGACCTGCGGTAATTAACGCAATGGCATTACCGCGAAAAGGTGCCGGGACATCAGCCACAGCAAGGCGTTCGCGGATGGCGGCGAAGAGCACCATCACCAGCGAGAAACCGACAGCGGCGGAAAAACCGTACAGCGCCGACTGCAAGAAATTGTGCCCGAGATTGATATTCAGCAACGCCACGCCGAGCACTGCACAGTTGGTGGTGATAAGCGGCAAAAAAATCCCCAGCAGACGGTAAAGCACCGGGCTGGTTTTGCGCACCACCATCTCGGTGAACTGCACGACCACAGCAATCACCAGAATAAATGCCAGGGTGCGCAGGTAAATCAGATTAAGTGGGATCAAAATCCACGTATCGATAAGCCAGGCGCAAATAGACGTCAGCGTCATCACAAACGTTGTTGCCAGCCCCATGCCCATCGCGGTTTCCAGTTTTTTGGAAACCCCCATAAACGGACAGAGACCGAGAAACTTGACCAGTACAAAGTTATTGACCAGTACAGTTCCGACAAACAGTAACAGGTAGTCAGTCATTTTTCGGCCTGAAATAAAAAAGCCGCCTATTATCCGTTAATCCAGAGCAGGCGACAACAGGTTAACTGTAAGGTTATTACGGATTCACAAACGTCGCTTTTACCCGCGACGAGCGTTTGAAATAGGGGACGATCAATGCGGTTGCCAACAAAGTAAACAGCAACTGGCGAACGGCTATGCCAACTTCCACGGGTGAAAAAGCTAATGCTTTTACTGCCAGCAATACGGAAATAAGCAGCCAGATAATATAGTGTTTAGGAACACAACGCCGACGTTTAAAGAAAGCGATGGTCAACCACAGTGTGTAATACCACATGGCGATAGCGGTAATAAAAGAAACGCCCCATAAGATTTGTGTCGTCAGTGCTTGTCCGCCGAGCGTTTGAAATGTTTGCGGAGAAGATAACGCAGCGGTATACAGCAACAACGCCAGCGTCGTACTCAACAGAGCGACTAAAAGCCAGGCCAACGGGCCAAGCAACCAGCCTCCAATACGTTGTGGCGTTGTGGTGGTCATAGGTTCTCCAGAATAGCGACGCAAACAGGCAAATCTAATTTTAGGGGCGTTATTATAAGGCTTTTATAACCGATCGCTACTTTCTTTATTGGACATAGTGCCAGACGGACTTCGGTACCTGGCCGAGGTCAAACAAACGCCCGCCAGAAACCAGCTCTGCGCGACGGTGATCGGCAGCACGATACATATTGATCAGTTCCTGATCGTCCGTCAGGGTGTAATTAAGATGGTCGTAGAGTTTTTCCAGACTTTCGAGTGAACTGATTTTGCGAAATTTTAATAAGTAGTCCTGAACAGTCATAAAAGGTCCATAAAATAATTAATACCAAAGGGGTAGGTATTATTAGTGATGATAAAATTTCACCAAAAGTGAACGCTTGTGTTATTACAATAATAAGAATGCGCTGATGGCAAATATTCAGGGATGAAAAACTGCTCTGAAAAGAGTAACGCGCTTTACTATCCCTGACAATCACCAACAACATCGAACAAGATAATAAATTCCTGGTTTAATATCCGACAAGTGAAAACATGCACCCGGACGGGCAGCATGTCGCTCCACAAGTGCAGAGCTTACTTGTGTTGTACCGAAGCACTCTGTTCAGGTGGCTGATAGTTGTCAATGTGACTCGCCACGCCAAGAAGAATGACTGAAACGACAAGAACGATCCAACCTGTTAATTCAATAAGACGATTCATTACAGCCCACATCTCTCTTGATTGATCCATTAACTTCAGGGGGTAAATGTTACTTAGCAATAATAGCTCCAGCAAGATTTTTACTGAGGTTTTTGCGATATTTAGCTTTTGTCGTTGGAAAATTCGCTATTTTTTTGACTTAAGTTAAACAACATCCCTTATTGCTGGCAGGTTATTAAACTGTTGAGCGTGGGCAAAGGATAGTGTCAAATAGCCATCATACTTCAATGAGAGGCAATGACATGAGCGACAACATCCGTGTTGGGTTGATTGGGTATGGTTATGCGAGCAAAACCTTCCATGCGCCCCTGATTGCGGGCACGCCCGGGCTGGAACTGGCGGTAATCTCCAGCAGTGATGAAACAAAAGTAAAAGCCGACTGGCCAACGGTTACGGTTGTCTCTGAGCCGAAGCATCTGTTTAACGATCCCAACATAGACCTGATTGTCATTCCTACACCCAACGATACCCATTTCCCGTTAGCCAAAGCGGCGCTTGAGGCGGGTAAACATGTGGTCGTTGATAAACCCTTTACCGTGACACTGTCACAAGCGCGAGAGCTGGATGCGCTGGCAAAAAGCCTGGGGCGTGTGCTGTCTGTATTCCATAACCGTCGTTGGGATAGCTATTTCTTGACGCTAAAAGGTTTGCTCGCGGAAGGCGTGCTGGGTGAAGTTGCTTACTTTGAGTCTCATTTTGACCGCTTCCGTCCGCAGGTGCGCGATCGTTGGCGTGAACAGGGCGGCCCAGGCAGCGGTATCTGGTACGATTTAGCACCGCATCTTCTTGATCAGGCCATTACGCTATTTGGTTTACCGGTCAGCATGACGGTAGATTTGGCACAGTTACGGCCCGGAGCGCAGTCGACCGATTATTTCCACGCCATCTTGTCCTATCCACAGCGGCGAGTCATTTTACACGGTACCATGCTGGCAGCCGCTGAGTCAGCACGGTATATCGTGCATGGATCCCGAGGCAGTTATGTGAAATATGGCCTCGATCCACAGGAAGAACGTCTGAAAAATGGCGAGCGTCTGCCGCAGGAAGACTGGGGCTACGATATGCGTGATGGCGTACTTACCCGCGTGGAAGGTGAGGAACGTGTCGAAGAAACGCTGTTGACGGTGCCTGGGAATTATCCGGCTTACTATGCGGCGATTCGTGATGCGTTAAATGGCGATGGTGAAAATCCGGTTCCGGCAAGCCAGGCAATCCAGGTAATGGAGTTGATTGAGCTGGGCATCGAATCCGCCAAACATCGCGCGACGTTGTGCCTTGCGTGAAAAATGGATGGTGCAATTTGCACCATCCATTTTTGTTACTTCGCGGCGACTTTTTCTCGCAGTGCGCGTTTTTCCTCTGCGCTGAGGAAAGCCATTTCCAGACCATTAATCTGTGCCTGGCGGATTTGCTCACGGGATAACCCAGCAGCTGGCGCGGCAACGGTATATTCGTGAATGATATCCACTCCCTGTACGCCGGGATCGTCAGTGTTAATGCTGGCACGAATGCCATGCTCAAGGAACGTTTTCAGCGGATGTGCAGCCAGCTCTGCTACGGTGCTGGTCTGAATATTGGAGGTCAGACAGGATTCAATACCAATTTGTTGCTCGGCGAGAAAATCCATCAGCGCCCGATCTTCAATGGCTTTTACGCCATGTCCAATACGCTCCGCACCCAGTTCACGAATCGCCTGCCAGATGCTTTCCGGCCCGGCAGCTTCGCCTGCATGGACGGTAATATGCCAGCCCGCATCACGCGCGCGGTTGAAGTGAGAAAGGAACAGACTTCCCGGGAATCCAAGTTCATCACCAGCTAAATCAAGTGCGGTAATCTGGTCACGGTGGGCTAAAAAGGCCTCCAGCTCTTGCTGACAGGCGGCTTCGCCGAAGGTTCTGCTCATAATGCCGATAAGCTTCGCCTGCACACCAAAGGTGCGGCAACCTTCACGTACGCCATCGATCACCGCTTCGACAACACCCGCTACAGGCAGCTTATGTGCCATTGCCATGTAGCCTGGTGAAAAACGCAGCTCGACATAGTGCAGGCCGTTACAGGCTGCATCTTCAATGTTTTCAAATGCCACGCGGCGGCAGGCATCAAGAGAGGCGAGAACTTTAACGCCCCAGTCAAGTTTGGTCAGAAAGCTCACCAGATCGGGTTCGTTGGCAATGACCTGAACGTGGGGAATCAGTGTTTCAAGGGATTGTGCAGGAAGCGAGATATTATACTGGCGGCCAAGTTCAAGAATGGTCTGGGGACGAATGTTGCCATCAAGGTGGCGATGGATATCAGTTAATGGCAGGGTGGTATCAATCATGGTCGCACTCTTTTTCTGGATATAAAAGTGCGCACCATTATAAAAACAAAGCAGGGTAAAAATCCACGATTGCGCAACGATTTTTTACGTTGCGCAATTGGGGTTAGCGAACAGCGCGGATGGCGTTTATTAATCCAGCCACACCTTTTTCCAGTTTCGAACGTGGGCAGCCGGCATTGAGACGGACAAAACCACGACCTTCTTCACCATAGGTATACCCCGGCATGATCGCGACTTTTTCTTGCTCGATAAGCGCTTTTTGCAACGCGTTGTCGTCAATATTCAACGGACGTAGATCAAGCCAGGCCAGATAAGTGGATTGCGGGATCTGCCAGTTGAGTTCAGGAAACGCGGCGTTCATTTTATCTGAGATATACGTCAGGTTATCTTTCAGATAGACGCGTAAGGCATCCAGCCACGGTGCACCTTGCTGATAGGCGGCGATATGGGCAGTTAACGCCAGTACCGAAGGGGAAGAAAGCCCATCACGTCCTTTCAGTGCCGATAAATAGGCATCACGGCTGCTGCTATTTTCTATAATCCCGTAAGCACCGGTCAGCGCGGGAATATTGAAACTTTTCGATCCCGACGTCAGCAACGCCCAGTCTCCCCGCGCCACATTACTCCAGGGAATATGCGGCTGCTCGCCCCAGACCATATCCATATGGATTTCATCGGAAATAACCCGCACATCATGACGCTCGCACAGGTCAGCCATGATCTCCAGCTCATCGCAAGTCCACACTTTCCCGGTAGGATTCTGTGGGCTACACAGGAGCATAATTTTACATTCTGGTTTCGCCAAAACGGCTTCCAGCTTGCCCATATCGCAAAACCAGCCGTCAGCCTGCTTCTCTAAAGCAACGGGCATTACTGTGCGCTGGTTACCTTCAATGGCCTTGTAAAATGCGTCATAGGCGGGCGTGTGGATCACCACGCCTTCACCTGTTTCAGACCACTGACGAATCAGTTCTGAAACCATATAGATGACAGAAGGGCCATACACCACCGTCTGCGTATCAATTGCGGTGTAATGCTGGGTGGAAAACCAGTGGGCAATAGCCGCGAGAAACTCATCGTTTTTCCAGCGGCTGTAGCCAAATACGCCGTGCATCAGGCGCTGATTCAGCGCCTCGATAATGCAGGGGGCAGTGGCAAAATCCATGTCTGAAATCGTGAACGGTAACAGGTCAGCAGTGCCGAAACGGTCAGCGACATAATCCCACTGTGTACACCATGTGCCATGACGATCCACGACCTTTGAAAAATCGAACATATCTTATCCTTATGCCTGGACAGTATGCATCAGACCGGCCATTTCATCTTTTACTGACTGAACTTGTGGCCCGATAACAACCTGCAGGTTATGTTGATTAAGTTGTACTACGCCAATTGCCCGATTGTCCTTCAGTGCCTGCACATTAACAAGCGACATATCTTCCACAGACAAACGCAGACGGGTAATGCAGTTATCGAGGCTGACAATATTGTCGGCACCGCCTAATGCTTCGAGGATTGCAGGAACGTTGTAACCTGATTTACCCAGCGCACCGGCAACGGCTTTTTCGATTGAGCTGGCAACTTCGCTATCGCGCCCCGGGGTTTTCAGATTGAAGCGGGTGATAGCGAAACGGAAGATGACGTAGTAAACGACAAACCAGATTGCCGCCACCACTGGCACCATGTACCACTTGGTTGACAGACCATGCAAAATACCGAACACCACGAAGTCGATGATATTGCCGTCGGTATTACCGATGGTGACGCCGAGCACAGACATGACGGTGAAGCCGAGGCCGGTTAACAGCGCGTGGATGACATACAGAACTGGCGCTACGAACAGGAACAGGAATTCCAGCGGTTCGGTAGTGCCGCCAACGACGCAGGCGATCAGGCCAGAAATCAGCAGACCTTTAATTTTATGGCGATTTTCCGGGCGCGCGCAGTGATACATAGCTAACGCTGCACCTGGCAGACCGCCGAGAAACGCAGGCATTTTACCTTGCGAAAGGAAACGCGTGACGCTTTCAGAAAAACCGTGAGTGGTCGGGCAACTCAATTGCGCCTGGAAGATGGTCAGTGCGCCGCTGACGGTTTGACCGCAGACCTCCTGCGTGCCGCCTGCGTCGGTAAAGCGAATTAATGCCACCAGAATGTGATGCAGACCAAACGGCAACAGCAGACGTTCACCGGTACCAAACAGCATCGGTCCGAAATCACCCGCGCTGTTTATCATATGGCCCAAGCCGCTAATACCCATGGCGAAAATCGGCCAGACTAATGGAATCACCAGGCCGACAAGGCCCATCACCAGCGAGGAGATAATTTGTACGAAGCGCGTACCGCCGAAGAATGCCAGCGCATCCGGCAGGCGGATATTATGGAAACGCTCATGCAGCATCCAGACGATAATACCGGCGATCACCGCACCGAGGATCCCGGTATCGATCGACTGGATCCCAAGAATGCTCTGGATGTTATTGGCTTTCAGAACGGCGGCATCTGTGGTTGGCAGAATGCCTTTATTGGTCAACCAGAAGTTTACCGCGAGGTTCATTACCGCATAACCGACGAAGCCAGCGAATGCCGCTACGCCTTTATTTTCGCGTGCCAGGCCCAGCGGGATGGCGATACAGAACATGACAGGCAGGAAACTAAAAGCAAACGAGCCAATCTTACTCATCCAGGTAAAGATAGCCTGCAACACGGGGTTGCCCAGGACCGGGATCAGGGTTATGACATCATGGCTGCTAAGAGAACTACCAATGCCGAGCATAATGCCGCAGAACGACAATAATGCCACGGGTAACATGAAGGTTTTGCCTAACTGCTGGAAGAACTCCCACAGCGTGACTTTCGGTGCTGTTTTCGCCGTCATAAAACGACTCCTCGTAGAGAACAATCTGGATTCAGTAAATTGCGCGAGAAGATAAAACGTTTTATCAAATTTTAGTGAGTCATAAATCACATTACGCAACGATAATAGCGGGTATAAGATAAATAAAAGGTAAAACGTTTTATCTGTCGCATAATCAGGGAGTAGGTCATCTGCATGGCTACCGCCAAAAAAATAACCATTCATGATGTTGCGCTGGCTGCGGGCGTGTCGGTAAGTACCGTTTCGCTGGTGCTTAGTGGCAAAGGGCGAATCTCTACCGCCACAGGAGAACGCGTTAACGCCGCCATTGAAGAGCTGGGATTTGTGCGCAATCGCCAGGCGTCGGCGCTGCGCGGCGGGCAAAGCGGCGTCATTGGTTTGATCGTCCGTGATTTATCTGCGCCGTTTTACGCCGAATTGACGGCCGGATTGACGGAAGCTCTGGAAGCGCAGGGACGGATGGTTTTTTTGCTTCACGGCGGTAAAGACGGCGAGCAGCTGGCACAGCGGTTTTCACTGTTACTGAATCAGGGTGTCGATGGTGTGGTAATTGCCGGGGCTGCAGGAAGCAGCGATGACCTGCGGCGGATGGCAGAAGAAAAAGCTATCCCGGTGATTTTCGCTTCCTGTGCCAGTTATCTTGATGATGTTGATACGGTTCGCCCGGACAACATGCAGGCTGCACAGTTGTTGACGGAGCATCTCATTCGCAATGGGCATCAGCGGATCGCCTGGCTGGGAGGGCAAAGTTCCTCATTAACCCGTGCAGAACGGGTGGGGGGCTATTGTGCAACTCTACTAAAATTTGGCCTGCCGTTTCACAGCGATTGGGTGTTGGAGTGCACTTCCAGCCAGAAGCAAGCCGCGGAAGCTATCACGGCGCTTTTACGTCATAACCCGACCATCAGTGCCGTGGTTTGCTATAACGAAACTATTGCGATGGGGGCATGGTTTGGTTTGCTGAAAGCAGGGCGGCAAAGCGGGGAAAGCGGAGTCGATCGTTACTTTGAGCAACAGGTTTCGCTGGCGGCATTTACCGATGCGACACCAACCACACTTGATGATATACCTGTTACCTGGGCCAGCACGCCAGCGCGGGAACTTGGTATCACACTTGCGGATCGCATGATGCAAAAAATCACCCATGAAGAGACGCATTCACGCAATCTTATTATTCCCGCCCGGCTCATTGCGGCGAAATAATCCTCTCTTTATCTGCTATACTTGGTAGTGTCCTTTCCTCAAGGTTAATGATAAAAAATGTGGCACACAGGCGGTTAATGCCGATCAGTTAAGGATCAGTTGACCGATCCAGTGGCTGTGTAAGAATCCGGAAACGCTCACTTGTTTCCAGATTTTTTTATGCACATTGGACAGGCTCTTGATCTGGTATCCCGT
>NZ_JBQZXC010000002.1:0-92046 GCF_053555815.1 Shigella sp. SIG6
ATTATCTGGCTACGGATAACATCAGAATTATTACTCACGATGACACGGTTTTGTTATTAAGAGGAACCAGGAACCTGTTAAAAGTTAGTACGACCAAGAACCCTGCTAAAATAAAAGAGGCCGCATTGCTTCATATTTGCGGAAAATCTACATTTCGGGAATACTGTTCAACACTAGCAGGCGCGGGCGTTTTCCGTTGGGTTACTGATGTTAATCATAACAAACGCAGTTACTACGCCATTGATAATACGCTTTTATATATTGAAGATGTAGAAAATAATAAACCATTAATCTAGCTAAAGTTGGATGCTTAAGAAATGCTTCATAATTCAGTAAGGCATTAGCATAATGGGAATAAAAGTACAGAGACTATCCCTATGGATGATAAATACTGTCCTTTTATTGCTACCCATAAATAATCACCAGGCCCATACTATCAAATTGATATTTGAAATGTGATCACTTGACTTTTTATACGTTATTTTATAACGGTTAATATATTTATAAAAACAACGGGTGTGCCATACGCTCGTTTCAATACTTAACGCATATGTGTTTTGGTTTAGTCATCATCCAGTTATATGTATTTTAGCCAGGAACAGGTTAAACCTTTCCTATATAACTCAAAAATTGAAACCTTATTCTCATGTCATGTTTATATTCATTATTATCGTTATATAAAAAGGCAACCATAATGTTTAGCAAATTGGCACCAAGTAGCATAAAGGCTATGTTTTAATTACAGGATGTTCAGTCATTTGAATGTATAACATTATAGCTAAACAAATCTAAAACGAAGTGAATAATTTATTGTTTTCACTAAATCTCATTTTGTTTAACATCCATTGAGATTCCTTGCTTTAAATTTTGTTTTATATAAGCAATCGTTTTAATTAATTTATTTTTTGAAGGGGTAATATACTCATATGCAAAATAAAGAAATGAACATCCAAATGAACTATATTAAATACCGTGGGATAAGACATAACAAATGAAGTGGGTAGTAATTGACACGGTAATTCAACCTACATGCGGCATATCTTTTTCAGCCATATGGGGTGATATGAAAATGATCATCTGGTATCAATCTACTATATTTCTTCCTCCTGGAAGGATATTTACACCGGTTAAGCTTGGTATTATCCTTAAGGAAAAAGAATATCCTATTACTATTTATAACATTGCACCATTCAACAAGAATTTATGGAGTTTACTCAAAAGCAGTCAAGAGTGTCCTTCAGGAGAAAGCGAAATAACAAATAAATGTTTGCATAAGAGTTGTATTATAAAAATATGCTCGATATGCTATTAATAATATCCACATAAATAAAACAACGGGCGTGTTATACGCCCGTTTAAATATTTAACACATGTAGTGATTACATATTCTTGATGATCGCATCACCAAACTCTGAACATTTCAGCAGTTTAGCGCCTTCCATCAGACGCTCGAAGTCATAGGTTACGGTCTTGGCGTTGATCGCGCCTTCCATACCTTTAACAATCAGGTCTGCGGCTTCAGTCCAGCCCATATGGCGTAACATCATCTCAGCGGAGAGAATAATAGAGCCAGGGTTTACTTTGTCCTGACCGGCGTATTTCGGCGCAGTACCGTGGGTGGCTTCAAACAGGGCGCATTCGTCACCGATGTTTGCTCCAGGGGCGATACCGATACCGCCAACCTGCGCTGCCAGAGCGTCAGAAATGTAGTCACCGTTCAGGTTCATACAGGCGATAACATCATATTCAGCCGGACGCAGCAGGATCTGTTGCAGGAATGCATCAGCAATCACGTCTTTAATGACGATCTCTTTGCCGGTATTCGGGTTTTTAACTTTCAGCCACGGGCCGCCGTCGATCAGTTCACCGCCAAATTCTTCACGCGCCAGCTGGTAGCCCCAGTCTTTAAACGCGCCTTCGGTGAACTTCATGATGTTGCCTTTGTGCACCAAGGTCACAGAGTCACGATCGTTAGCAATTGCGTATTCGATCGCTGCACGAACCAGACGTTTGGTGCCTTCTTCAGAACACGGCTTAATACCGATACCGCAATGTTCCGGGAAGCGAATTTTCTTCACGCCCATCTCTTCACGCAGGAATTTAATCACTTTCTCGGCGTCGGCAGAGTCAGCTTTCCATTCGATACCCGCATAAATGTCTTCCGAGTTTTCACGGAAGATAACCATATCGGTCAGTTCAGGGTGTTTAACCGGGCTTGGAGTGCCCTGATAGTAACGTACCGGACGCAGGCAGATGTAGAGATCCAGTTCCTGACGCAGGGCAACGTTGAGAGAACGAATACCGCCACCAACCGGAGTGGTCAGCGGGCCTTTAATGGCAACGCGATATTCACGAATCAGATCAAGGGTTTCAGCAGGCAGCCAGACATCCTGACCATAAACCTGTGTGGATTTTTCACCGGTGTAAATTTCCATCCAGGAGATTTTACGCTCGCCTTTATAGGCTTTCTCGACTGCAGCGTCGACCACTTTCAGCATGGCTGGGGTTACATCTACACCGATTCCATCACCTTCAATGTAAGGGATAATCGGATTTTCAGGAACGTTGAGTTTGCCGTTTTGCAGGGTGATCTTCTTGCCTTGTGCCGGAACAACTACTTTACTTTCCATTCACCTCTCCTTCGAGCGCTACTGGTTTGCTCGTCTGCCACCACGTTGCATATGCGTTTGCGTCCTGCGATACGGATGCTTTAGAGCAATTTTTTGTTAATGATTTGTAATTGACTTGTCAATACTACCCTATTGTTTGCCGTCATGAAAGATGCGCATTATTAGGCTATAATGCGGCAATTCATAATCTCTGAAAATACCATGCAAAAAACTTCTTTTAGAAATCACCAGGTTAAGCGATTCAGCTCGCAACGTTCTACCAGGCGTAAACATGAAAACCAGCCCACGCGTGTGATCCTCTTCAATAAACCCTACGATGTTCTTCCGCAGTTCACCGATGAAGCCGGACGCAAAACATTAAAAGAATTCATCCCGGTTCAGGGCGTTTATGCAGCAGGTCGCCTTGACCGCGATAGCGAAGGGTTGCTGGTGCTGACCAATAACGGCGCGTTGCAGGCGCGTTTAACCCAGCCGGGTAAACGCACCGGAAAAATCTATTATGTGCAGGTGGAAGGTATTCCCACACAAGACGCACTTGAAGCCTTGCGCAATGGCGTAACCTTAAATGATGGCCCTACCCTGCCCGCAGGCGCGGAGCTGGTTGACGAACCCGCGTGGTTATGGCCGCGGAATCCACCAATTCGTGAACGCAAAAGTATTCCCACCAGCTGGCTGAAGATCACCTTATATGAAGGACGTAATCGCCAGGTGCGCCGCATGACCGCCCATGTTGGTTTCCCCACGCTGCGACTGATTCGCTATGCGATGGGAGATTACTCTTTGGATAATCTTGCCAATGGCGAATGGCGAGAAGTGACAGATTAAGGATGCAAAATGTTTAAACCGCACGTTACCGTTGCTTGCGTGGTGCACGCAGAAGGCAAATTTTTAGTCGTTGAAGAGACGATTAATGGTAAAGCGTTATGGAACCAACCTGCCGTGCATCTGGAAGCCGATGAAACCTTAGTGGAAGCCGCCGCCCGTGAACTGTGGGAAGAAACCGGCATCAGCGCGCAGCCGCAACACTTTATTCGTATGCATCAGTGGATTGCGCCAGATAAAACGCCGTTTTTGCGTTTCCTCTTTGCCATTGAGCTTGAGCAAATATGCCCGACCCAGCCTCATGACAGCGATATCGACTGCTGCCGTTGGGTCAGCGCCGAAGAAATTTTACAGGCGTCAAATCTTCGTTCGCCGCTGGTGGCGGAAAGTATTCGTTGTTATCAAAGCGGGCAACGTTATCCGCTGGAGATGATTGGCGATTTTAACTGGCCTTTTACAAAGGGTGTCATCTAAAAGGCTGCGTGATAGAATACGCCGCCTTGAAGTTCAATGTCGTGAGTGATCCAATGTCTGAAACCGCAAAAAAAGTAATCGTCGGCATGTCCGGCGGTGTCGATTCCTCCGTTTCTGCCTGGCTGTTGCAACAACAGGGATATCAGGTCGAAGGCCTGTTTATGAAGAACTGGGAAGAAGACGACGGTGAGGAATATTGCACAGCGGCAGCGGATCTGGCTGATGCCCAGGCGGTCTGCGACAAGCTCGGCATTGAACTGCACACCGTTAACTTTGCTGCCGAGTACTGGGACAACGTCTTCAAACTGTTCCTTGCCGAATATAAAGCCGGTCGCACGCCGAATCCGGATATTCTGTGCAACAAGGAGATCAAATTTAAAGCCTTCCTCGAATTTGCCGCCGAAGATTTAGGTGCCGATTATATCGCTACCGGTCATTACGTACGTCGGGCCGATGTCGATGGCAAGAGCCGCCTGCTGCGTGGTCTGGACAGCAATAAAGACCAGAGCTACTTCCTTTATACGCTCAGCCATGAGCAGATTGCGCAAAGCCTGTTCCCGGTCGGCGAACTGGAAAAACCGCAGGTGCGTAAGATTGCTGAAGATCTTGGTCTGGTCACCGCGAAGAAAAAAGACTCTACCGGCATTTGCTTCATTGGCGAACGTAAATTCCGCGAGTTCCTGGGCCGTTATCTCCCGGCGCAACCGGGCAAAATCATTACCGTCGATGGCGATGAAATTGGTGAGCACCAGGGGCTGATGTATCACACTCTCGGTCAGCGTAAAGGTCTGGGTATCGGTGGCACCAAAGAAGGCACCGAAGAACCGTGGTATGTGGTGGACAAAGACGTCGAAAACAACATTCTGGTTGTCGCTCAGGGCCATGAACACCCGCGGCTGATGTCTGTCGGGTTGATTGCCCAGCAGCTGCACTGGGTCGATCGCGAACCATTCACCGGCACTATGCGTTGCACGGTAAAAACCCGCTATCGCCAGACCGACATTCCGTGCACCGTCAAGGCGCTGGACGACGATCGCATTAAAGTGATTTTCGATGAGCCGGTTGCCGCCGTGACGCCGGGCCAGTCTGCCGTCTTCTATAACGGTGAAGTGTGCCTCGGTGGCGGTATTATTGAGCAGCGTCTGCCGCTACCGGTCTGATTATTATCTTTACTTAAAACAAGGAAGCAGTGAACGTGGCAAAGAATTACTATGACATCACCCTCGCCCTGGCCGGTATTTGTCAGTCGGCACGCCTGGTGCAACAACTCGCTCACCAGGGGCATTGTGATGCCGATGCGCTACACGTCTCACTCAACAGTATTATTGATATGAACCCCAGCTCGACGCTGGCGGTTTTTGGCGGTAGCGAAGCCAACCTGCGCGTCGGGCTGGAAACCCTGCTCGGCGTGCTCAATGCCAGCAGTTGCCAGGGCTTAAACGCCGAATTAACCCGCTACACACTCAGCTTGATGGTGCTTGAGCGCAAACTCTCCTCAGCGAAAGGCGCGCTCGACACTCTGGGCAACCGGATCAACGGCCTGCAACGCCAGCTCGAACACTTCGATTTACAGTCCGAAACGCTGATGAGCGCGATGGCTGCTATCTATGTTGATGTGATCAGCCCGCTTGGCCCGCGCATTCAGGTCACCGGTTCCCCTGCTGTACTGCAAAGCCCACAAGTGCAGGCGAAAGTTCGCGCAACCCTGCTGGCAGGCATTCGCGCCGCCGTGCTCTGGCACCAGGTCGGCGGCGGACGTCTACAACTGATGTTTTCTCGTAATCGCCTGACCACTCAGGCAAAACAAATTCTTGCTCATTTAACCCCGGAGTTGTGATCTATGGAATTATCCTCACTGACCGCCGTTTCCCCTGTCGATGGACGCTACGGCGATAAAGTCAGCGCGCTGCGCGGGATTTTCAGCGAATATGGTTTGCTGAAATTCCGTGTACAAGTTGAAGTACGTTGGCTGCAAAAACTGGCCGCGCACGCAGCGATCAAGGAAGTTCCTGCTTTTGCTGCCGACGCAATCGGTTACCTTGATGCAATTGTCGCCAATTTCAGCGAAGAAGATGCCGCACTCATCAAAACCATCGAGCGTACCACTAACCACGACGTTAAAGCGGTTGAGTATTTCCTGAAAGAAAAAGTGGCGGAGATCCCGGAACTGCACGCGGTTTCTGAATTCATCCACTTTGCCTGTACTTCGGAAGATATCAATAACCTCTCCCACGCATTAATGCTGAAAACCGCGCGTGATGAAGTGATCCTGCCGTACTGGCGTCAACTGATTGATGGCATTAAAGATCTCGCCGTTCAGTACCGCGATATCCCGCTGCTGTCTCGTACCCACGGTCAGCCAGCCACGCCGTCAACCATCGGTAAAGAGATGGCAAACGTCGCCTACCGTATGGAGCGCCAGCACCGCCAGCTTAACCAGGTGGAGATCCTCGGCAAAATCAACGGCGCGGTCGGTAACTATAACGCCCACATCGCCGCTTACCCGGAAGTTGACTGGCATCAGTTCAGCGAAGAGTTCGTCACCTCGCTGGGTATTCAATGGAACCCGTACACTACCCAGATTGAACCGCACGACTACATTGCCGAACTGTTTGATTGCGTTGCGCGCTTCAACACCATTCTGATCGACTTTGACCGTGACGTCTGGGGTTATATCGCCCTTAACCACTTCAAACAGAAAACCATTGCTGGTGAGATTGGTTCTTCCACCATGCCGCATAAAGTTAACCCGATCGACTTCGAAAACTCCGAAGGGAATCTGGGCCTTTCCAACGCGGTATTGCAGCATCTGGCAAGCAAACTGCCGGTTTCCCGCTGGCAGCGTGACCTGACCGACTCCACCGTGCTGCGTAACCTCGGCGTGGGTATCGGTTATGCGCTGATTGCGTATCAATCCACCCTGAAAGGCGTGAGCAAACTGGAAGTGAACCGTGACCATCTGCTGGATGAGCTGGATCACAACTGGGAAGTGCTGGCAGAACCAATCCAGACAGTTATGCGTCGCTATGGCATCGAAAAACCGTACGAGAAGCTGAAAGAGCTTACTCGCGGTAAGCGCGTTGACGCCGAAGGCATGAAGCAGTTTATCGATGGTCTGGCGTTGCCAGAAGAAGAGAAAGCCCGCCTGAAAGCGATGACGCCGGCTAACTATATTGGTCGAGCTATCACGATGGTTGATGAGCTGAAATAAGCCTCAAATCAGTGCCGGATGGCGATGCTGTCCGGCCTGCTTATTAAGATTATCCACTTTTTCTTTTTTCACTTTACCTCCCCTCCCCGCTGGTTTATTTAATGTTTACCCCCATAAACACATAATCGCGTTACACTATTTTAATAATTAAGACAGGGAGAAATAAAAATGCGCGTACTGGTTGTTGAAGACAACGCGTTGTTACGTCACCACCTTAAAGTTCAGATTCAGGATGCTGGTCATCAGGTCGATGACGCAGAAGATGCCAAAGAAGCCGATTATTATCTCAATGAACATTTACCGGATATTGCGATTGTCGATCTCGGATTGCCTGACGAGGACGGTCTGTCACTGATTCGCCGCTGGCGTAGCAACGATGTTTCACTGCCGATTCTGGTATTAACCGCCCGTGAAAGCTGGCAGGACAAAGTCGAAGTATTAAGTGCCGGTGCTGATGATTACGTGACTAAACCGTTTCATATTGAAGAGGTGATGGCGCGAATGCAGGCATTAATGCGGCGTAATAGCGGTCTGGCTTCACAGGTCATTTCGCTCCCCCCGTTTCAGGTTGATCTCTCTCGCCGTGAATTATCTATTAATGACGAAGTGATCAAACTGACCGCGTTCGAATACACCATTATGGAAACGTTGATACGCAATAATGGCAAAGTGGTCAGCAAAGATTCGTTAATGCTACAACTCTATCCGGATGCGGAGCTGCGGGAAAGCCATACCATTGATGTACTGATGGGACGTCTGCGCAAAAAAATTCAGGCACAATATCCGCAAGAAGTCATTACCACCGTTCGCGGCCAGGGCTACCTGTTCGAATTGCGCTGATGAAAAAATTACTGCGTCTTTTTTTCCCGCTCTCGCTGCGGGTACGTTTTCTGTTGGCAACGGCAGCGGTAGTACTGGTGCTTTCGCTTGCCTACGGAATGGTCGCGCTGATCGGTTATAGCGTCAGTTTCGATAAAACTACGTTTCGGCTGTTACGTGGCGAGAGCAATCTGTTCTATACCCTTGCGCAGTGGGAAAACAATAAGTTGCATGTCGAGTTACCCGAAAATATCGACAAGCAAAGCCCCACCATGACGCTAATTTATGATGAGAACGGGCAGCTTTTATGGGCGCAACGTGACGTGCCCTGGCTGATGAAAATGATCCAGCCTGACTGGCTGAAATCGAATGGTTTTCATGAAATTGAAGCGGATGTTAACGATACCAGCCTCTTGCTGAGTGGAGATCATTCGATACAGCAACAGTTGCAGGAAGTGCGGGAAGATGATGACGACGCGGAGATGACCCACTCGGTGGCGGTAAACGTCTACCCGGCAACATCGCGGATGCCAAAATTAACCATTGTGGTGGTGGATACCATTCCGGTGGAGCTAAAAAGTTCCTATATGGTCTGGAGCTGGTTTATCTATGTGCTCTCAGCCAATCTGCTGTTAGTGATCCCGCTGCTGTGGGTCGCCGCCTGGTGGAGTTTACGCCCCATCGAAGCCCTGGCAAAAGAAGTCCGCGAACTGGAAGAACATAACCGCGAATTGCTCAATCCAGCCACAACGCGAGAACTGACCAGTCTGGTACGAAACCTGAACCGATTGTTAAAAAGTGAACGCGAACGTTACGACAAATACCGTACGACGCTCACCGACCTGACCCATAGTCTGAAAACGCCACTGGCGGTGCTGCAAAGTACGCTGCGTTCTCTGCGTAGTGAAAAGATGAGCGTCAGTGATGCTGAGCCGGTAATGCTGGAGCAAATCAGCCGCATTTCACAGCAAATTGGCTACTACCTGCATCGTGCCAGTATGCGCGGCGGGACATTGCTCAGCCGCGAGCTGCATCCGGTCGCCCCACTGCTGGACAATCTCACCTCAGCGCTGAACAAAGTGTATCAACGCAAAGGGGTCAATATCTCTCTCGATATTTCGCCAGAGATCAGCTTTGTCGGTGAGCAGAACGATTTTGTCGAGGTGATGGGCAACGTGCTGGATAATGCCTGTAAATATTGCCTCGAGTTTGTCGAAATTTCTGCAAGGCAAACCGACGAGCATCTCTATATTGTGGTCGAGGATGATGGCCCCGGTATTCCATTAAGCAAGCGAGAGATCATTTTCGACCGTGGTCAACGGGTTGATACTTTACGCCCTGGGCAAGGTGTAGGGCTGGCGGTAGCCCGCGAAATCACCGAGCAATATGAGGGTAAAATCGTCGCCGGAGAGAGCATGCTGGGCGGTGCGCGGATGGAGGTGATTTTTGGTCGCCAGCATTCTGCGCCGAAAGATGAATAAATATGTCCTTTTATCACTACATCAAGTCAAGTCAAGTCAAGCCATTGATTCGATTAAACAATTTTCATTGAAAAAGTGCCAAAAATCGCAAATTGACTACACCATTAACTACACCGTTCGGTGCACTGTATGAAACAACGTGGAACAAATAGACACAAGAAATATACAGGCGGGTAATCTTTCCAGGGGGAAGCGCACCAATTCATGAGGGGCGTTAATGTCGATATGGGGATCCCCATAACGGGGCTACCGGATTTTTTTTCCGGTTAACCTTTAATCAGGCTGGTGGGTTTTACATACCCTTGATCACCGTAATGATGATCCAGATGTGCACCTTTTCCACCAATGGCGGAAAAGCTCCAACCGTAACGATGATCGCTATGGTTGCCTCGATGGTCTGCGTGGTCATTATGACCGTTCAGCCAGTGACCTTAATCAGAATTTTTCGCTAAAAAATGACGTTGGCCACGTCATCCGGAAAGCACAAAATCACGTCGATTTTTAATGAACGGTTAAACCGTCTTTTTGTCACGGTGTGTCACTGGTTGTCACTCTCCGTCACGATTGAGGTGGTGGTCATTCTGCCCGACCGCGCATTTTTGCGCTATCGGGAATATCAAACAGTTACCTCGCCGACTTCCTCAAATTGAGGTTTCCGAAAATATCAGAGCGGGTTAGCGATTAAGCTGACGAGTAATTAAACTGCGAAAATTTCGTAGTTTGTGAATATATTCCGGCCTGCTGGTTAACAGTCCTCAGATGTGAGGGATGTAGCCAGCGCAATTTTGCGCTTTGCTTTAATCTCAGTGAGTTACCGCCGTAACCGCTCCGGCTTCTTCCAGTGGTACGTGATTTTCTCCTTCTCCCGATACAGTTCAACGCGGCGATTGTAGGCCAGCATTTCCAGAACGCGGATCCGTATGTCGCGCATATCCGCATCATTAAGCTGGATACCATCACGGCGCATCACCTCAGCAACAACACGCGCATAATTTTCGGCTGTCACGCTGTCCGGCTGCGTGGTCTGTTCGTCAGCCTGCTGGCTGATTCCAGAGACGCGGCGGATTAATCGCAGTATTTCGGCTTCTGTCATGCTGCTGACCTCATTACACCCCGCTAAATTCTTCCAGTTTCTGGCGGTGGCTGTCGCTTATATCAAAAGCAAAAGCCTCATGCTCTGCCTGGAATGTACCAAACGCCATCAGCACCGCTACGCTCGGGTCTATCTTGTTCGGTGATTTTTTCTTGTTCGGCTTGATATTGGCGTTCGCGTCACTCTGCATCACGACGTTACTCATCGACCAGGACAACACCGGATCGCCACGATGCACAATCACCCTGCGGTTAACAAAAACTTCGAACGATTTCGCCGCCGGACTGAATCTGAGGTAGGTTTGCGGGAACGGCTCCACCTCAAAACCAGCCCCCTGTAATTGCGTCCTGAGATGCGTGGCGTTCCACGTATCAAAGCCCACCAGCCTGATATTAAATTTCTCCGCATCCTGCATGATGTCATCTCTGATCCGGTCGTAATCAATGCAGTCACCTGGCGTTGTGCGTATCCAGCCCGCTTTAGCCCACTGGCGATAGACAGCGCGGTTTTTATTGGCGGGGTTCTGTAGCTGGAACTCCGGCAGATAATGACGGGAAATCAGCATAATGGTTTTACCGACCGGAAAGGCATAGCATACGCTGGAAATATCGCTGGTTGATGATAAGTCCAGCCCCGCGTAACACTCCTGACCGTGTAAATCTTCCTCCGTGAACGTTCCGGCACACTCAGCCCATGCACCATTACCCATCCACGGGGTAGTCCCCTGACACCAGATATTAAATCGCTTTGTCATCATCTCCACCCACTGCGACGGAATACCCCGCGCTTTCTGGATGGTTGAGGCCAGTTTTTCACGATCCACGGAAACATCAATATTAGGGTTCGCCTTTATCCACATCGCCGGATCATCAACCTCGTTTTCGTCGTCCAGTTCGTAAATCAGTACAAAAATTGAATCGTTGACCTCTTCGCCGTCCAGGATCTGGCAGCAATAATCATAGTGCTGTTTACAGGCTGAAACGACGTTACTGCCCGATGTGGTAATGGCAAATAACAGCCCTTCGGGACGTGCGCCCATCCCCAGCTCAAGCGCGGAATAAACGCCGTTATCGGGGTGTAGGTGGTATTAGTCCACGATGGAAAGACTGGGGTTTGTCCCCTCGATGGTTGCCGCTTTTGCTGCCAGCGGCTTTAACAGGCTGTTGCTTTTCGGGTGTATCACCTTATGCGTCTGAATATTCACCCGCCTGCGTAACGGTCGGGATAAAAGGCACATCTGACGCGCATCATCAAACACGATCCGCGCCTGGTCACGGCTCACCGCTGCGGTGTAGATATCCTGCTGACCGTTCTCCATAATCAGAAACCAGTTAGCCAGAATCGCGGCGGTCGTGGATTTCGCATTTTTGCGCGGCACTTCGATAAAGGCGCTCGTGTATTTGCGCCGTCCGGTGGCCTTAACCTTAAAGCCGAGGATGCACGCAAAGGCGAACTGCTGCCACGGCTCCAGCTCAATGGGTCTGCCACGCATCGGTCCTTTTACGTGCGGGCACACCCTGGAAAAGGCAATAAACCGCTCCACAACCTCACGATCGAACGTGTAAAGGGGGCTTTTAAGGTCCGAAAAGTACCGTTTAACAGCCTGTTTTAACCGTTTACAGGCCGGAATTTTGCCCGTTTTTACGTCTTCTGCGTACTTATTCCAGGCAGTCAAGCTCGTCCTCTTCTTCTGTTTCCGGTGGATTTTTACGGCGGCTTATCGGGTCAAAACCGAGCAAGGAGGCCATTTTTATCATCACTCTTTCAGCGTCGGATTTTGCGCTTAATGCGGGGTTTCTGCTCTCGCCGCCCTGACTGTTAACAATGCTGAACCCGCGCGCCGCAAGGTCTGCAACGGCTTTCCGGTAAATGGAGTAGTTGACGCAATACAGTTCCAGATTGCTCCAGTCGGCGGGGGTCAGGTCTCCCCGTTCCGCAAGCTGCCGCGATTTTTCCCGCCACTGCTTCACGGCGATATCATCCAGGTAGGCGGGGGCTTTCGGTGGTCTTGCCATGCTTATTTTTCGTCAGATTATTTTTCAAAAAATTCCCGTGCATAAAAATTTGGGGAGGCGTTCGGTGCCCGGCGGGGTCGGGTTTGTCCTGAAAACGCCCCCCACCCCATCATACAGCCTCATCAGCGATTGCGGAAACATTCCATAACCTCGCGGTCACGGTCGGTTAATCGCTTCGCTGTGATGCGTTCTGCGCGTCCTGACGCTTTATCTTTATGCCCTGTTTCCTGTGTCTTCCATGCGTCACGCTGCCTTATAAGTCCACGGATAAGGCGGTTTTGTTCCCGCTCATTCATCAGCGTCATACATCCAGTTATTGCGGTTAGCAGCCCGTTCTTCCTCTTCACGAAATCCACCTGCGGCACGCTTGCTTTTTGTTGCCGGATCAAGCCATTTCGTTTTCTGGTTATGACACGCCTGGCACAATGGTTGATGGTTCCATTCGGGCCAGAAGAGAACATCATCACCGCCATTAATCGGGATAATGTGATCCACCACCACGGCGGGCGTATATATCCCCTTCTCAAGGCATCGCACGCATAACGGGTTTTTACTCAGATACATGGCGCGGTATTTGTCCCACTGTCTGGAATATCCACGCGCGCGGCGGTGTCCTCGTCTGGCATCCTCTGCACGCCATGCCGCCCGCCTGTGCTCCTCACACTTGCCGGATTTAACGCGCCTGTTACAGCCTGGTTCTGTGCATCGTCTTAATGGTTGCCACGGCATCAGTACACCCCCACATCACGGTAAGCCGTCCAGAGTGCGCCTATCGTCATGGGTACGCGTGTTTTTGCGTTATCCGCGACAATCTGGCGATTTTCATACAGGTGAGCGATAAACATCATGCAGCCAATCTTTATGGCTGGCGTGAACGCCAGCCCGTCATCAAAGCGCCTGCCTATGTGTATCTGGCACGCCTCAAGCGATGCGGCAATGTATCCGCTGATTAACTGGTCTTCATCGTCGCCATCGATGCGGCAATGGAGTTTCACTTCTTCCAGGGTGATAAGTTCTTCTGTCATTTTTCCGCGCCCTCACGACAAAGAATTTCAAGGCGTGTCCTGGCGGCATCCGGCAGCGGCTGCCCGATGATATTCAGTACACGCCCCGCCAGCGGCCCCGTACTGACCTTTATCCGGCTGGTGGCGTTGATGTCCTTCCGGTACCGTATCCAGATCCTTACGGTACCAATCGCCAGCTCTGCGCCCGATGAAATGGCCTCCTTGCTGCTGACCATGTTCACGCTTGCCCAGAGTGTGTGACCGTCCTCCCACGTTTCGAGTATTTCGCCGGTTATATCCCTGGTCTGTTTCAGGGTCTGAATCGTTATCCTGTCACGCAGTCGCCCTATGTTCATTCCGGTTTTTCTCCCTCGCTGATTTTTACTTCCTGTTTCCATGCCTGGCTGAACTCATCACCACCATCACGCGGTGACAGCCCTTCACGTTCGCGGGCTTCGTTCGGACACATAACGCCGGATTTTATGCCGCGCTCATAGGTGGCAAAGCGTTCGCCAGGTGTGGCCCGTAACAGGTCCGCGCTGTCAAACTCCACCTGATACCGGATACCAGGTACAGGCGAGGCCACCAGCAAGGCGTTTTTTATCTGCTGCTCAAAGTTCGCCAGCCACGGGCGCATCGTCATGGTGAGAAATGCGCGGCTTGCCTCGCTGAAGTTGCTGTAGGTGCTGTTGCTGTATTCCTGCAAAAAAATCGGCGAGACATTGAACATTCGGGCGATGTCTTCAATGGTGAAGCGACGGGAGGCCAGCCATTCGGCATCCTGATTACTCATGCCCAGCTGCTGATAGCTCATCCCCCCTTCAAGGATGGGCGTTTTTCCGGCGTTTCTGGCCCCTTTGTAGCGTTCCAGTGCGGCTAATGCCTGTTTGCCCTTCACGCCGTCCAGCCATTCGCCTGACGTGATAACCCCTGCCGCCATCATGCCATCACGCATCACGCTCGCGCCGTGGCGTTGTTGGGCCAGCCCAAGCCCCAGCGATTCGCGGCAGATGGTTACAGGTGAGCGCCCCATAAAACCGTCATCCGTGGAGTAACGAAGGTGGAGAACCTCCCACGGTAAATAGTTGCGGGTGTTTCCGGTGTAGGCGTCAGTGATGCAGTAGCGCCAGTTATGATCACCTGTCTGCTCCACGTTCACCGACTGCGGCGGGTAAGGATGTAAAGCCGCCGGAAAACCATCACGCCCCCACTGAATAACCGCATAAGCATTACCACTTAACAGGCAGTGGCGGATCATCATTCGCTTAAACTGGTAGGGTGTCTGCCACGCGTTCGGGCGCTCGTTGAGGATGTGATCGACCGGATGAGAATCAAGCCATTCGCGGGCCTCCTTCCCCTTCTCATTGCGTACCAGGTACAGGTAACACGGCATGGTAGCCACCGCCTCAGAGATGACCGTGACGGCGTTCATGACGGCGGGGAGTGATTCCGCTGTCCCAGATGATACGTACTCACCCGCCCCCGTGTTCGATGTGCCGGCCAGCGCCATAAATTCATCAAGCGTCATGCTGCGCTGCTCTTTTTTTCGTCTGAAAGGCCACATATCACACCCCCGCTAAATCCGCCCACCAGCGGCGATTATCCGCACGCGGCATTTTTTCGGGGTGCTGCTCATACAGGGAACGGCGGGCCAGCTCCACGCCGGAATCGGGGTAAGCCGGTACCGATGTAACGGTAATTTCGTACAGTTCCGCCACCAGCACGGTGCGCACGCATGGATCTGTTGTGGTATCCCATACATCCTTACGGGAGCGAAAGCCAAAGCTCATCCCCGAGATGTCCCCACGCTTAACCAGTTCGATAACGTCGCGCCCTGTACTGGTATCCGGTGGGGTCAGTTCAAAGCGTAACCCTGTTTCGTCCTCTTCCAGTTTCAGCGTGCCGGAACGGGTGCGCCCCAGTAACATGCTGTGGTCATGCTCATACAGGCCGCGAACGTCATTACCCGCCGCAAGCCATTCAGTAAACGCCCCCCGCTGGAATTTTTCGTAAAACTCACCCCATAACAGTTCTGAAAGCTTATCCCAGCGAACAACGTAGCCCGTCAGCGTGCCGGCTCCGCTGGTGGTGATTTCCGATGACCGGATTTCCATACTCTTCATAATTTTTTCACCCATAAAACACTAAAGGGGCTTTTTAGCCCCTTCTGTATGCTGTTAATCGTCGTCTTCCGGCAGTTCCAGAATCTTGATCGCGTTCGAATCCACCACGCCACCGCCTAAATATTTTTGCGTGAAAATTTTGATGAATCCTGGTTCTGTCAGGTTGTCCGGTCTGGTGCGAACACCTGTTTCGTGATCAACAATGTAGTAACCGCGTTTGAAGTCACCCAGGGCAATAACGTTATCAGGCATAAACTCCAGATATTCGACCGGAAGGCCCAGCAACGTATCAGGATCACCCGCCTGTAAACGGTCGCGCCAGATATAATCACCGTTCGCGTTCTTCACCTTCTGAAGTTTTGCCGCCGTCGTGGAGTTAACCACCCAGACCGTGTTTTTGCGGTATTTTTTACGTAATGCAAATTTCAGGTCGATCAGCGGGTCCGCAGATGTCCACGCCAGAGATTCGGAAGGTTTAATTACCTGCAACGTACCAAAATCACGCTCTTTGTCGTTCTTCTCTGCACGGGGTACGGATAAAAAACCTTTTGCTTTTTTGTCACCGTCGCCCACAACCAGATCGCTTTCTTCGGTTTCCGTGAAGGTGTCGCCAATCTCACCCGTCAGCCATGAAAGGATGTCCACATCGGAAAAATCCACGATTTCCTGTGTGGTGCGCGGGTACGCATAGACCGGATACAGCTTAATGCTCACCTCGTTAATCTGCGGGGTGCTGGTCTGTTCGCGTGCCTTACCCTCTTCACCGTGGTTAACGGTCGCACCGCCAGCGGAAACAAGCTGCTTAAACTCGTTGCTGCTGATTTTCTTCACGGTACAGATGCGGCGCATGGTGGATTCATCCGCCAGCATTCGCATGATTTCGGTGTTCAGTTCAGGGATAACGGTATAACCACCATCAGCGGGAACGCCTGTACTTAATGCGCGGGTTTCACCGGTCAGAATGTAGTTGCGTAGTTCTGCGGGGTCAGTGGTCTGGCTGCTTTTACCTGGCTTGCTGCGCTCTTCGTCTGCAATGGCTTCAAGGCGGGAAATGTCTTTAGCGAGGGATTCAGCTTTAGCGCGTAATTCGTCAAATTTTGCGCCCTCAGCATCGTTAAGACTGCGGTTTTCTTTTTCAGCGTTCTCCAGCATGTCGCGCATCTGATTTTTAATGGCGGTTTTCTGCTGGCGTAATTCGATTATTCTCTGCATAAAAAAAGTCCTGGGGTTAAGTAAGGAACTCCAGGACGCGGCAAACACTCAACCGTTTTTCATAAGGAAATCAGTAATCGCACCGATCGTTTTCCCGCCTGGTAATGAATATTGGCGAGCACATTAACAGGCGGGAAAGTGGCCCCAGCGTCCTGGCACCACGGGCGAGAATAATCATGATTCAGTTCGGGTAAAATATGCCGATCCGCTCAGTGAACAACGTGGAACAACCACGAACAAATAATTTACAAAAAATAACAAAAAGCCGGATTGCTCCGGCTGTATGTGCTGTATGGGTGCTCAGTCTCTGATCCCTTTCAGAAATTCTATCAATGCATCTGTCTGTTCAGGATTTACTGCCAGCATTTCACCGGATAGCGCGCAACGAACAAAACCATGATGATCCTTTTCAATCAGCGCCCCCGTTTCCAGAAATGCGCGGTAATCAGTGATATTCATCGTCTCCATGTTGTCAGCATGGTATTTATCACGCTGTTTAAGTATCTCATCAAATTTCATCGGCATTGCGTTTTCCTCTGTTGTGTCTGTTTGTTTCAGATAGTAACTATGCCGGACCGTGACGAAAAGCCAGTAGTGCTCCATACCGTTTCAAATGACGCAAAAAAAGCCGGATTGCTCCGGCTGCGTGGTGTGGTTCTGATATTCCTACTCTGCTAATTTGCTCAGCCCCATGTCTGCGTAAGTGCGATTTACTGCATTTCTCAGGTCTGCGTAGTTCTCCGTTGGCGGCTCCGGTGTGCCCTTGCTGCTCTGTTTTACCAGCGGGTCGCCCACCAGCCGCCCGTAAGCTGCAATTTGTGCTGTCATATTGCCACCTCAGTGAAGCGATCCGGCATTGTTCTTTTTCATCTCTTCCATCATTTTTTCAGTGAGCATTACGCACTGAAACCCCATGTTTTTGATGTCTACGGGTTTCATGCCTTTGTCAGTGGATATCACAGGCAGAATATCCTGATACACATCGCGGTCAGGGTAACTAAGCACACAAAGCGCCCATGATGCCACGGGTGAGGATCCTTCGTCTGTTTCAACCCACCAGCCTGGTGTAGCTGCGCTTATTTGCAGAATCGTGATCCGTCCGTTGTGCTTGTAAAATTTTTCACCAAATTTTGGTTCGCTCATGATTCCTCCTCTCCGGTTTTAACGTTGATTGTTGTTACTTGTTCCGCTTCGGCAATCTCCCGCTCTGTCAGCGTGGCAAAATTTGCCGCCGTCGTGGTCATGAATGCGCTTATCAGTTCGGGATGTGCTTTCGCGTATCCTTCCCCCGCGTGGCGGTCTATCGTTCTGATTGCCACCTTTAAAGCGTGCTCTGTCATGTCTAACGCGCGATATTTCGGTTCTGTTCTGTCTCTGCGTTTTTTGAGTGATTTATTAAATTTCCCTGAAGTGTGCATATTTATTTTTACCCCCTCGTTTAAAAAGTTTTGAGTTGTGCCTCCCCTTGTCTACCTTATCTACCTTATCTACCTTATCTACCTTAGTGGCCCTCATGCCAGTAATGGCGCTGCTTTCAGCGGGGTAGAGTGCTTTTATCCACTATCTACCCCGTGTCTACCTCCCTGTCTGATTCAGGTAAAATCAGGTAGAGAGGGTAGATAGTGGGTAGACAGTAAAAAAAGGCTATCTACCTAACTTAATGCACTGAATTAAATGTATTTTTCTTTACTCAGGTAGACAGGGTAGACAGCAATTACAAAAAATTATAAAAACGCGTCGCACTCGTCTGTTGTTATTGCGTTAGTCTGCGTTACTCCCTTAACTTTCCGCGTAATATATTCATGTCCGTAAACTTTCGCGGCTGGCTTCATAGCCTTGCCAAAGTCATTTACGTTTAGCGGTTTGCTCCTGCCTGCGTACGCCATAAACGCCAGATAGACGCGGTAAAGGCTGTTTCTGGTCGTGTACTTCACTGAATCGCCACCGCCGCCCATCATCAGGCCGCGTGCTTCCTCCAGAAAATTCAGGAACTGGCAAAACTCAATAACCGGATCCGTCTGTTGCTTTATTGCCAAAGCTTCATCACCGTCACGCTGTTCCAGTAGTAAAGCCCGTGCTTTCTCAGAGTCGGTAAAGTTCGCCAGCAATCGGCGGATAATGACAGGGATTTCAGCCGCAATCTTTTCCGGTAGCTCCCTGTCTTTTTCGGCCTCACTAACGATATTGTCGAAACGGAAAATCACGCGACGACGTGCCACACCTCCGGCCCGTTCGGTGAATATCATCGGGTTATTGTTGGTCGCCAGCACCACCGCCCTGATTACAGCCGTGAAACGCTTTTCGTATTTCGGGTTAATTTCCACGGGGTCACCGCCCGTGATTTTCTTGATGCCCGTTCCTTCGCCTGTATATTTCGGCTGGTCAGCTAGGACGATAAGACGACTCCCGACAACCTGCGCACGTCCACCAGCATCATCAAGCGATGTCATTTCAGCGCTTACCGTGTTCTGTTTCCCTGCCAGAAGGCTGGCTATGTGTGTGAATGTACTTTTACCGCTCCCGCCGTCTCCGGTGGCCTCAATAAACATCTGCCAGTCGTACCGGTTCGCCATAATCATGTACAGCGCGGCACATATACGCATCATCTTGTTGCGCTGGTCTTTTCCGGCTGCGTGCTCAAGCCATTTATGAAAGTTTAGCGCGTTATCGCGGATGTTCTCCCCTGGTGCTGGTGGCGTGTACTCAATGCCGTTGTGCGTGGTGATCCAGTTCTCCGGCGTGTGCGGGGAAAATTCCCCCGTTTTCAGGTCAAGCGCACCATTGGCGAACGGCAGCAAATCGCCGGACGGCTCGCCCATTGGTTCGGCAATAACTTTTAACGCTTCCACGGCGTTATTGATTACGCGCTTGCTGAAAGTGGCCCTGTGCTCTGAATAGATCGCCACCATTTCGCGGCTAAGTTCCATTGTGCTGACCGGACACCATACCCCGCCGCGCCATACGTGAACGATTTCACTTTCCTGATGCACACAAACGCCATCAAAGCGCTCGGCAAGCAGCTGCGCGCGCTCACTGTCTGCCATTTGTGCCAGTTGCGTATTTTTCTGCTCCGGCATGGTAAGCCCTGCGGCAATATTTTCACGCTCAGCATTCAGATAGCGCCGCCAGTTTTCACACTTCTGGACGTGCATTCCTTCGGGGTAAAAATTTGCGTCCTGAATATCTGCCGCCGCCAGCTTCTGACCAATCTTTTTGGTCTCCACCAAATCCAGTTCTCCGGCCTGGTACAGCCTTACGCGTTTTTTTCCATCCGGAACAATTTTCAGTGCATCAAGTTCGGCAAGCTGATTTGGCCCAAGCCACACAGGCGGCACATTATCGCCGGATGCGGGGCCATCCTGCTCCTGCCATTGTTTCGCGTGCGACCAGGCATCACTACCCGCAAAGATAATTACCTCTGTGTCTTTGTGTTTTATTCCGCGTGGCTGTTTTTTTACGTTCGGTGCCAGTTTCATTTTTTACCCCTGAATACGTTAAGCATCTTTTTTATTTCCTGAATATTGGCGCGTGCTTTCTCCCTGCTGGTTGGTTTACTGCGGGGCGCTGCCTGTACCAGCGTGAAATCACGCCGGAATTGATAAACAGGCATCACGCAATCATATTCGTAACCTTCACGGCGGTAGGTGATGCGCCGTTCTGCCACGCCTTTAATCGTTACCATACCGCCGTACTGGTCGCGGTAAATATCACCGCGCGTAAATTTAGGGTGAGTGTTGCCACTAGCAGTTAAGCCAGAATATTTAAGTTTCATTATTTTTATTCTCCGGTGTGCTGTTCTTTATATCTGTCGTGCAATAGATCTATTTCTTGCAGTTCCATTATTACAGGCTCAAGAAGCGTTATTAATGCCGTGGCAATTCTTGATTTTTGTTTGTCGCGTTCATTGTCGCCAAGTGTTTCAAGCCATATGCGCAATATTTCCAGCATGTTTTCACTGTGAGAAAGTGCAAGAAATGCGCGGTCTATTGTTTCGTGGTAAATATCACGCATATTAATCCCCGTTGATTTATATTCTCTCGTGGAAAGTAAGAAAAAAGCCGCTCTAATAAGTTCTGGCATTGACGAAAGCGCATCAGCCGCATCATCAGGAACGCCGGAAAATTCCTGTTTCAGGGAATTAAAACGATCATCACGCATAACCCCCCCCATTTTCACAATCGGCAACAAGAATATTTTTAGCGTCATTCAGTGACCGCGTTGCGATGTATCGGATACATTCCAGGGCGAACTGTGTCCGGTCTTTCTGTTCTTCTCCCTGCGCAAGCTCTGCCGTGCATTCAATATCAATAAGCGCGTGCATCAGCGTAGTGAGTGCGGCGGCTGCTGCGTTCGGTGTGGTTTTATTGTGCATAGGTTTCCCCCTGACGAATACGGGCGGCGAATACAGCAACACAACCGGACGGGCAACGGCTACGCGCTTCGCGTTCCGTCCAAGCGGTTACGTGGATGATTTGGGATTCTCCGGCACTCAGTGCCAGAAAACGCCACACAAAGGCCGTTTGTGTGTGTACAAGGTGTGGTATATGATTTACGGCAACCATAACGGCTCCTAGTTTACGTTGTTGGTTAGAAGCCCCGTTACTGCTCCTACAGTGCGGGGCTTTGCTTTTTGTGTTGATTGTGTGTAATGTGTCATTACACATAAATACACTACATGAGGTGTAATTAACGTGTCAACACACAAAAACGAAAGGCGTGGTAATCCTCCGTTCCAGTTCCGTTTAGATCCTGACTTACGGGAAAAGATGGAAAAGGCACAACAACAGGACGGCGATGATTCTCTTGCTGCCTGGATAAAGCGAATAATCCGCAAAGAATTACAGCAACGCGGCATAGAACCCAAAGGATAAAAACTATCAGCGCCGTGGTGTGAGGTACTACGGCGCATTGCTTTACAGGCGCACACAATGACCAACGAAGAATCAACCGAAAAAACATCACCTGCACAAAAAAGACGACGCAGAAAGAAAGAGCATGAATCAGAACGATTCGCGCCGTGTTCTTTTGCCCTTGAGAAGTACCTTAAAGAATACTCATCAAAGGAGAGAACTTCGCAGTTATGGCAACGCACTGAACCAGACTGATTGCATTGCCCACCAGCCTGATAGCGGCTATCATCCCCGTGCTTATGTTTGGGATCACACACACAAACGGCGCAGCGGGTTATCTGTTCAGAAAGGCGGCTCCATTTCGGGGCCGCTTTTTTTATGCCTGAAAAACCCCAATTTTGTGGTTTTCCAGTTTCACCAGGGCGAACGAATCCCCGCCCACGTTCTGGCGTATATTCAATCTTCATGGTTATAGCTCTGTGTTCAGATGATTGATGTGTGGCGGCTGCGTGCCGCCAGCGTGATTAATGAACTGCCTTGCAGCTATCCTTCCAGGCCAGAACCTCGGATAAAGACCAGCCAACGGAACGACCGCCAAGTTTACGACGTGATGGGAATTGTCCGGCCTTTTCCAGGCGGTAGCGGCATGAGCGGCTAAGGCCTGTTAGCTTTTCGCATTCTTTTTCACGTATAAACCGATCAGTGCTTAACACTATTGCCCCCTTTCGTTTCTTAAAGAGTTATTTCGTGTTCTATTGCGTTGGGATGTGTCTGATTGTGTCAGGATGATTCAGAGTTGGCAAATGTTGAGGCCGTATGGTTTACAGAAAGAGGAATAATCAGGATAAAATCATTTAAATTCATGTTAATACAAAGGCATAAAATATTGTTTCATGCCTTTTTTCTCGCTATTTAAAGAGTGATTCGCTAGTGTATAAAAAACCAGTGATACATTAAAAATCAGCTACTTATAAATCTGTACGCTTTTTCGCCTCTTGTTCGTAGTTGTTCCGCATTGTTGCTCATTGTTGCACGTTGTATCTGTTCGCATATCCAGTATGCGCATACTGAAAAAACACGAAAAAAATTATTTTCTTCTGGCTACTGGTAGCGTGGTTACGTTTTCATGTGTTCCCGCCAGTATCCCTAACCGCTCCGTCCACATATCCAGCGCATTGCGTTTAGCATCCAGATAACGGGAATGATTATAAACTCGCTGCATTCCTGGCATCTGGTGGCCTGTAAGCTGCTCCACGACGTGAGGATCCACGCCTAAATCGTTCAGCATCGTTGTAAAGGTGCGCCGGATGTCATGTAGTGACCAGTGAGGGTGATTTAGCCTCCTGTGCGCTAATCTGCCGTACTGCGACACGCTTGTTTCCTGTTTCACTTCCCCCAGCAATAAGCCCGTGTGCCTGTTCTGCTCCACCAGCTGCGTGACGAACGGCAGTATTGCTTCCGGTATGGGCCGGAATATTGCCACCTTCGTTTTGCTGTGTTCTTTCGGCACGGTCCAGAGCATTTCGGTAAAATCCCACTCGCTGATCTCCGATAACCTCAGTTCTACCGTCCGGCATCCGAACACAATCAGGAGGCGGATTAACGCGATGTAGTAGGGGGAGAATATTTTTTTGTCCAGTGCCTGCAATAATTCGCCCAGTTCTTTGGTGCTTAAGACACGCTCACTTATATCCGGTTTTTTCCCAACGTCCGCCACACTCATATCATCAAGAACGTTGCTGATTGCATAGCGCCGCCTCCGGCAGAACTTAAGCGCCTGTTTGCACGTCTGTAGCAAGAATCCGGCAGTAACAGGCGTTCGCTTTACCACCTGGTCAAAACAGGCCAGCCAGTGCCGTAGCTCGCATTTATCCAGCGGCATAGCACCAATGTGCTGTATTACGTGATTATTAAGGCGCTTTTTCAGGGCGGCATAATCCACGCGGTTTTCCTTTGCGTACGACTCAAGCCAGTAGGTGAGCGCATCGCCAACCGTTACCGGCTTTAACGCTTCCTGTACGGTGTAATTAAGCTCATGACGTGGATTTTTCCCCTCTGCCAGCCATGCGCGACACTGGGCGGCTTTTTCCCTGGCTGATTTCAGGCTCAGATCAGGATAATTTCCCAGCTTAATGCGTTCCGGTGGTGCCCCCCTTCCCGTTCCGGCCCTGTAAGTGAAATACCAGGTTAAAAGGCCACTGGTTGAATGCCTGACGCTCAGGTTTCCACCGTCATTAAGAAAGGCTGTTTTTTGGGCGGGTGTGCCGTTGATTTTCCTCAGCTGTGTATCGCTCAGTTTGTTAAGTGCTCTGCTCATAATTTTGATTCCGGTCATCACAATTAACTACACCATTAACTACACCGATCGTTGCACAAAGGGCTACAACGTGAAACAAGCTGGAACAAGGAAAATCACAAATCTGTTTATAATCAAAAACATAATGAACAATCTGAAACATTATGATACGGCAAAAAACACTAATTGATAAAATATGTCATACTTCACGCATTACGTTAAGCATCCGTTATAATCGGTTGCAGATACCAGCCTGTGGATGCTTAACATGGAATACCAACTCACTCTTAACTGGCCCGATTTTCTTGAACGTCACTGGCAGAAACGCCCGGTGGTGTTAAAACGCGGCTTTAATAATTTTATTGACCCGATCTCTCCAGACGAGTTGGCGGGTCTGGCGATGGAAAGCGAAGTTGACAGTCGACTGGTCAGTCACCAGGATGGCAAATGGCAGGTCAGCCACGGCCCGTTCGAAAGCTACGATCATCTCGGTGAAACCAACTGGTCATTACTGGTACAGGCAGTAAACCACTGGCATGAGCCGACCGCCGCGCTGATGCGACCGTTCCGTGAACTACCGGACTGGCGTATTGATGATCTGATGATTTCTTTTTCTGTACCTGGCGGCGGCGTCGGCCCGCATCTCGATCAGTACGACGTGTTTATCATTCAGGGTACCGGACGTCGTCGCTGGCGAGTGGGCGAAAAGCTGCAAATGAAACAGCACTGCCCACATCCGGATCTGTTACAGGTCGATCCGTTCGAAGCCATCATCGATGAAGAGCTGGAGCCTGGTGATATTCTTTATATTCCGCCAGGATTCCCGCATGAAGGCTACGCGCTGGAAAATGCGATGAACTATTCCGTGGGTTTTCGCGCGCCAAATACGCGGGAATTAATTAGCGGATTTGCCGATTATGTGCTGCAACGTGAACTGGGCGGCAACTACTACAGCGATCCGGATGTTCCACCTCGCGCTCATCCTGCGGATGTTCTGCCGCAAGAGATGGATAAACTGCGTGAGATGATGCTCGAATTGATCAACCAGCCGGAACACTTTAAGCAATGGTTTGGCGAGTTTATATCCCAGTCACGTCATGAACTGGATATCGCGCCGCCGGAACCGCCTTATCAGCCAGATGAAATCTACGATGCGCTGAAACAAGGTGATGTGCTGGTGCGCCTGGGTGGTCTGCGCGTATTGCGCATTGGCGACGACGTGTATGCCAATGGTGAGAAGATCGATTCCCCGCACCGTCCGGCACTGGATGCACTCGCCAGCAACATTGCGCTGACTGCGGAGAATTTTGACGATGCGCTGGAAGATCCGTCATTCCTCGCGATGCTCGCGGCGCTGGTCAATAGCGGGTATTGGTTCTTCGAAGGGTAAGTTTGGATTTAAGCCGGATGCAGCATCACATGCCGCATCCCTTTTCGCTTACTTCCGTTGCGCCGTTAACTCGGCAATACGGACGATCACCTGCACCGCTTTTTCCATACCTTCCAGAGTCACAAACTCATGCTTACCATGATAGTTGTAACCGCCAGTGAACAGGTTCGGGCAAGGTAATCCCATAAACGACAACTGCGCGCCGTCGGTACCGCCGCGGATCGGTTTCAGTTCCGGTTCAATATCGCAGTCACGCATCGCCTGCTGGGCGATATCGAGAATATGCGGATGCTCAACCACTTTCTCGCGCATATTGTAGTAACTGTCTTCAATCACCAATTCAATGTAGCAATCAGGATGTAACCCTTTGCCCACTTTTTTGGCGATCTCCATCATTTTACGTTTACGCGCTTCAAACTGTTTACGGTCGAAATCACGGATGATGTAGTGCATATCGGCCCGTTCAACGGTGCCTTTCATGCTCGCCAGGTGATAGAAACCTTCATAGCCTTCTGTCATTTCCGGGCTTTCATCCGCCGGAACTTCCGCATGAATACGTGCCGCCAGCGACAGCGCATTTACCATCACTCCTTTCGCCGTGCCCGGATGAACATTGTTACCGACAATTTTGATATTGACCGATGCGGCGTTGAAGTTTTCAAACTCCAGTTCGCCTACGCCACCACCGTCAACAGTGTAAGCCCAGCGGGCATCGAAGGCATCAACATCAAAATGTTTCGCCCCTTTGCCCACTTCTTCATCCGGGGTAAAGGCGACGCGAATATCACCATGCGGAATGTTTTTCTGTTGCAATACCGCCAGCGCGGTCATGATTTCTGCAATACCTGCTTTGTCATCGGCACCTAACAAGGTTTTACCATCGGTGGTAATCAACGTCTGACCCAGTAGCTGATGCAGCACCGGGAACATAACCGGTGATAAAACTTCATCGCCGATACCCAGCGCAATATCGCCACCGCGATAGTTTTCAACAATTTGCGGATTAACATTTTTGCCGCTGCAATCCGGTGAGGTATCCACATGAGAAATAAAGCCAATCGCCGGGATATCGCCAGGGACGTTAGCCGGTAACGTCGCCATCAAAGTGCCCTTCTCACTTAAGGTCACATTGATAAGCCCCATTTCTTCGAGCTGCTCTTTCAGCAGATGCAATAACTTCCATTGGCCTTCCGTGCTGGGAACCTGTCTCACCCCTGCTTTTGATTGGGTATCCAGAGACACGTAGTTCAAAAATCGCTCAAGTAGTTTATCCATGTAGTCACCCTCACTTTTTGTGACAACATTATTAAGAAGCAAGAAAAGACAAATATTGCGTCAGGTCACTTTTACCCCTGCAAGCGGGAATATTTATCAGCATTACCTTAATGAATATAAAGCTAAGCCAGTAATTCACAACAAAGATTGGCGATTCAAGCGGTTTGCCGTAGAATTACCGCCCTCATTAAGAGTCACCAAGGTGGTTAACCACAAACCCCGCATCGGTAAGCCATCCGTTGCGTTTACATGGGACAGAGTAAAAAATTGAATAAACAACCGAGTTCGCTTTCACCGCTGGTGCAATTGGCGGGAATTCGCAAATGCTTTGATGGTAAAGAGGTCATTCCCCAGCTGGATCTGACTATCAACAATGGCGAGTTCCTCACGCTGCTTGGCCCTTCTGGCTGCGGTAAAACAACCGTTCTTCGCCTGATTGCAGGTCTGGAAACTGTTGATTCCGGACGCATCATGCTGGATAACGAGGACATCACCCACGTTCCGGCGGAAAACCGCTATGTGAACACTGTTTTCCAAAGCTATGCACTTTTCCCCCACATGACCGTGTTCGAAAATGTGGCCTTTGGGTTGCGCATGCAAAAAACCCCCGCTGCTGAAATTACGCCCCGCGTGATGGAAGCCCTGCGGATGGTGCAGCTGGAAACCTTCGCTCAACGTAAACCGCATCAGCTCTCTGGTGGTCAACAGCAACGCGTCGCCATTGCTCGCGCGGTGGTTAACAAGCCTCGTCTGTTGTTGCTGGATGAGTCGCTCTCAGCGCTGGATTACAAACTGCGTAAGCAAATGCAGAACGAGCTGAAAGCGTTACAGCGTAAGCTTGGCATTACATTCGTTTTCGTGACTCACGACCAGGAAGAAGCACTCACCATGTCGGACAGGATTGTGGTGATGCGCGATGGTCGCATTGAGCAAGACGGCACGCCGCGTGAAATCTACGAAGAGCCGAAAAACCTGTTTGTTGCCGGGTTCATTGGCGAAATTAATATGTTTAACGCCACGGTGATCGAGCGACTCGACGAGCAGCGCGTACGCGCCAACGTTGAAGGCCGCGAATGTAATATCTACGTTAACTTCGCCGTTGAACCGGGGCAAAAACTGCATGTTCTGCTGCGCCCGGAAGACTTACGTGTTGAAGAGATTAACGACGACAACCACGCTGAAGGGCTGATTGGTTACGTTCGTGAGCGTAACTACAAAGGCATGACGCTGGAGTCGGTTGTTGAACTGGAAAATGGCAAGATGGTGATGGTCAGCGAATTCTTCAATGAAGACGATCCTGACTTTGACCACTCTCTCGACCAAAAAATGGCCATTAATTGGGTAGAAAGCTGGGAGGTCGTACTGGCTGATGAAGAACACAAGTAAGTTCCAGAATGTAGTGATTGTCACTATTGTCGGTTGGCTTGTGTTGTTTGTCTTTCTGCCCAACCTGATGATCATTGGCACCAGCTTTTTGACCCGCGACGACGCCAGTTTCGTCAAAATGGTCTTTACGCTGGATAACTACACGCGTCTGCTCGATCCGCTCTATTTTGAAGTGCTATTGCACTCGCTGAATATGGCGCTGATCGCCACCCTCGCCTGCCTGGTGCTGGGCTATCCATTTGCCTGGTTTCTGGCGAAGCTGCCACACAAGGTGCGTCCGCTGCTGCTGTTTCTGCTGATTGTTCCGTTCTGGACCAACTCATTGATTCGTATCTACGGGCTGAAAATTTTCCTCAGCACCAAAGGCTATCTCAACGAGTTTTTGCTCTGGCTGGGCGTTATCGACACACCAATCCGTATCATGTTCACGCCCAGTGCGGTGATTATCGGTCTGGTTTACATTCTGCTGCCGTTTATGGTGATGCCGCTGTACTCCAGTATCGAAAAACTGGATAAGCCGTTGCTTGAGGCGGCGCGCGATCTCGGTGCCAGCAAGTTACAGACTTTTATCCGCATCATTATTCCACTGACGATGCCGGGGATTATTGCCGGATGTCTGCTGGTGATGCTGCCAGCGATGGGCCTGTTCTATGTGTCCGACCTGATGGGCGGTGCGAAAAACCTGCTGATCGGTAACGTCATCAAGGTACAGTTCCTCAATATTCGTGACTGGCCGTTTGGTGCAGCCACCAGCATTACGCTGACTATCGTAATGGGCCTGATGTTGCTGGTTTACTGGCGCGCTTCTCGTTTGCTGAATAAGAAGGTGGAACTCGAATGATCGGTCGACTGCTTCGCGGCGGTTTTATGACCGCTATCTACGCGTACCTGTATATCCCAATCATTATTTTGATTGTGAACTCCTTTAACAGCTCGCGCTTTGGCATCAACTGGCAGGGTTTTACCACCAAATGGTATAGCCTGCTGATGAACAACGACAGCCTGTTACAGGCAGCGCAGCATTCACTAACAATGGCGGTGTTTTCGGCGACGTTTGCTACGCTTATCGGTTCACTGACGGCAGTTGCGCTGTACCGTTATCGCTTTCGCGGTAAGCCGTTCGTTAGCGGAATGCTGTTTGTGGTAATGATGTCACCAGATATCGTGATGGCAATTTCGCTGCTGGTGCTGTTTATGCTGCTGGGTATTCAGCTTGGCTTCTGGTCGCTGCTGTTCTCGCATATCACCTTCTGCCTGCCATTTGTGGTGGTGACGGTGTATTCGCGCCTGAAAGGTTTTGACGTGCGGATGCTGGAAGCGGCGAAAGATCTCGGTGCCAGCGAATTTACCATTCTGCGAAAAATCATTCTGCCACTGGCAATGCCAGCGGTGGCGGCGGGCTGGGTGTTAAGCTTTACCCTGTCGATGGACGATGTGGTAGTTTCTTCGTTCGTCACCGGACCAAGTTATGAAATTCTGCCGTTAAAAATTTATTCGATGGTCAAAGTCGGCGTATCGCCGGAAGTTAACGCGCTGGCAACCATATTACTGGTGCTGTCGCTGGTGATGGTTATTGCCAGCCAGCTTATTGCTCGTGATAAAACGAAAGGTAACACAGGGGACGTTAAATGAAAAAATGGTCACGCCACCTGCTCGCGGCGGGTGCTCTGGCACTGGGCATGAGCGCCGCTCACGCCGATGACAACAACACGCTGTATTTCTACAACTGGACCGAGTACGTGCCGCCAGGACTGCTTGAACAGTTCACCAAAGAAACCGGTATTAAGGTTATCTATTCGACTTACGAGTCGAACGAAACCATGTACGCCAAGCTGAAAACGTACAAAGACGGTGCCTATGACCTGGTGGTTCCTTCAACCTATTACGTCGATAAAATGCGTAAAGAGGGGATGATCCAGAAGATCGACAAGTCGAAGTTAACGAACTTCAGCAATCTCGATCCAGACATGCTCAACAAGCCTTTTGACCCGAATAACGACTACTCCATTCCGTATATCTGGGGTGCGACGGCGATTGGTGTTAACGGTGATGCGGTGGATCCGAAATCTGTCACCAGCTGGGCCGATCTGTGGAAGCCAGAGTACAAAGGCAGCCTGCTGTTGACCGACGATGCCCGTGAAGTGTTCCAGATGGCGCTGCGTAAGCTGGGCTACTCCGGTAACACCACCGATCCGAAAGAGATTGAAGCTGCATATAACGAGCTGAAAAAACTGATGCCAAACGTCGCAGCGTTTAACTCCGATAACCCGGCTAACCCGTACATGGAAGGCGAAGTTAACCTCGGCATGATCTGGAACGGTTCTGCTTTCGTTGCACGCCAGGCGGGTACGCCTATTGACGTGGTGTGGCCGAAAGAAGGCGGCATATTCTGGATGGACAGCCTGGCGATCCCGGCAAATGCCAAAAACAAAGAAGGCGCGCTGAAATTGATCAACTTCCTGCTGCGCCCGGATGTGGCAAAACAGGTTGCTGAAACTATCGGTTATCCAACGCCAAACCTTGCGGCGCGTAAGCTGTTAAGTCCAGAAGTGGCAAACGATAAGACGCTCTACCCGGATGCTGAAACCATTAAAAATGGCGAATGGCAGAATGACGTTGGCGCAGCCAGCAGCATTTATGAAGAGTATTATCAGAAGCTGAAAGCAGGACGTTAATTCAGCAAGCGGGCGGTGGTATTACCGCCCGTTTTTTAGTTAGCAAGGATGTGGCTAATGAGTCAGGACAGTAAAGTTTTATCCCGCTCTTTCGTCGGTATTGTGGTCCGCTTGTAGGCCTGATAAGCGTAGCGCATCAGGCAATGCTTCCTGCTTTATAATCCCTCCAGCAACTTTTCAACAAATTCTGGCACCACCTGGCTTGCCGGGCCGTAATATTTCTCGGCAAATTCATTACCAACCTGACTCGGTTCAAGATTCAGTTCAACGGTGTGAGCACCATGTAGTTTGGCTTCGTGTACAAACCCAGCCGCCGGATAGACATGCCCGGAAGTACCAATGGCAATAAAGACATCCGCCATCGACAACGCCATATAAATTTCATCCATGCCGAGTGGCATTTCGCCAAACCAAACGACGTGCGGGCGCAAGGGTGCCGGGAACTGGCAACAATGGCATTTATCTTCTGGCGTAACCTCTCCGGTCCAGTCGAGAACCTGACCACTTTGCGAACAACGAACTTTCAGCAATACCCCATGCATATGAATGACATTGGTATTACCTGCGCGTTCATGCAGGTTGTCTATATTCTGCGTTACCAGCAAAAAGCGATCGCCGAGAGCGTCTTGCAGTTTAGCCAGCGCAAGATGCGCGGCGTTAGGCTGAATTTCTGGCTGCTGCAGCTGTCGACGACGGGCGTTATAAAACGCTTGCACCAGTTCAGGATCGCGATCGAAACCTTCCGGCGTTGCCACATCTTCAACCCGATGTTCTTCCCACAAGCCATCTGCGGCGCGAAAGGTACGAATACCTGATTCCGCAGAAATTCCTGCCCCTGTCAGTACGAGTACTCTTGGTTTTTCCATTGCTTCCGGCACCACTTTATCTCTGAAAAAAATACGCTGACGCAAACGCTCGCGCAGGCGACGTTTATTTTTACGAAAACGACTTAACCGATGACCCCGACGCGACAGCATAGCAACCTCTGTTGTTTAATCGGTTAGATGTAGGAAGGCCGCACCACGCATTCCTCCCGCATCACCGTGGCGCGCGCGTTCAATGCGCGGAACACGAGCTACAGGTAAGAGATGACAAGGCAACCTGTCCGCCAGTTGCGTTGTGATTGCCGGGAAATTCGATAAGCCACCACCAATGACGACCAGGTCAGGGTCAACAATGGTCAGGATATTTCCCAGAGAAACCGCTAATAAATCCAGATAACGCTCAACGTGCGCCCTTGCCTGCTCATCGCCTTGATCATAAAGCGCAATAATTTCGGGAGCCTGCAACGGTTGATGATAATAGTGTTGATACAGCCACGCAAAACCGCGACCAGACAGATAATTTTCAATGCAGCCATGCTGACCACAGCCGCAGCGGCGTAACGGGAAATCCAACCCCATCATGGTTAACGCATCAACCGGCAGACGCATATGGCCAAACTCGCCGGTAATGTAGCTTTTACCAGTAATCGGTTTGCCGTTGAAAATCAGCCCGCCGCCAACGCCGGTGCCGAGAATTAACCCCATCACCAGTGGATATTGCGTAAATTCATCATCCCAGGCTTCTGAAAGGGCAAAACAGTTGGCATCGTTATCAAGGCGTACATCGCGATCAAGACGTGCGCTCAGGTCGGCACGCAGCGGTTTGCCGCTGGCAGCGGGGACATTAGCGGCATACAGCTTACCATCTTCTGTTTCCGGCATTCCCGGAATACCGATGCCGACAGAACCTTTACAGCCAAAACGTTGGTCAGCTTCAGCTACCAGCTCACACACTGCATCTAAAAATGCGTCATAGCTGTCACGCGGTGTCGGCACCCGCTTTTCCCACTGCAACTGCCGACCGCTATCAAACACGCCAAGCGCAATTTTTGTTCCACCAATATCAAACCCGTAATACATTGCCGCTCCTTGTTTTAATGTACTGCCTTTACTGGCCGCTAAGGACTCGCGCAGGGTCAATATTACTGGCGCGCCGCGCCGGATACCAACTTGCCAAAAGACTCAGCAACAATGCTGTGACCAGTACGTAGAAGACGTCCAGCCAGTGCAATTCCGATGGCAGGAAGTCAATAAAATAGATATCGCTGGAGAGGAACTGATGACCGATCAGCTTTTCAATCCACTCAATAATCGGGGTAAGTTGCAGTGAAACAACTACGCCGATAACCACCCCACACAGGCTGCCGAACAGCCCTGCCAGCAATCCATACCAGACAAAGATGGCGCGAATTAAACCATCTTTCGCCCCCAGCGTTCTTAATACTGCGATATCGCCACTCTTGTCTTTCACCGCCATCACTAAGGTGGAGACGATGTTGAAACAGGCCACGCCAATCACCAGTACCATCGCCAGATACATAATGGCGCGGATCATCTGGATATCGCGATACATATAGCCGTAAGTACCAATCCAACTTTTAATATAAACATAGCTGTTGGTCACTTCACCCGCATCGCGTACCAGCTTATTGGCGTTGAAAACATCCGTCATTTTAAGGGCAATACCTGACACGCTGGAACCCATATCAAGATATTGTTGGGCATCCGCCAGCGGGATCATGGCAAAACTGTGATCGAGTTGACCACTCAACTGCAAAATACCGGCAATGTGCAAACGCACACGTTTTGGCTGCATCAGTTTATGCTCGGGATTCGAGTTGGGGATCATGATCGACACCCAATCGCCCTGCTTCACTTTCAGCGCATCCGCCACGCCTTTGCCGATGATAATTTGCTGTTCGCCCGCTTTAAAATTGCGCCACGCATCCCCCTGAACAAACGAGGGTAATGCGCTCAGACGCTGTTCCTGTTGTGGGTTAACGCCCTTCACCTGGATTGCGCGCAGATTCGCTCCACTTTCCACCAGACCGGTGAAATTGATATACGGCGCAGCGGCGGCAATACCCGGCACTTTCTGCACGTTATCCAGTGCTTCCTGCCAGTTAGTCCATGGCTGATTTACCGCTTCGATTTCGCCATGCGGCACCACCGCCAGAATGCGGTTATTCAGTTCGCGTTCAAAGCCGTTCATCGCGCTTAAGCCGACGATCAATACCGCCACGCCGAGGGCAATGCCAATGGTAGAAATGACAGAGATTAGCGACACCATGCCGCCGCGTCGCCGTCCGCGACTAAAACGCAGGCCAATCAATAACGATAAAGGCATCGCCATTACTCCGCCCCCATCAGGCTCAGTTCCGCCGTCAGACGTCCATCACGCATTTCCAGTTGGCGGCTCATACGTTTCGCCAGTTGCAGGTCGTGAGTGACCACCAGGAAAGCGGTGCCCTGCAAGCGATTCAACTCCCCAAGCAACTGGAAGATGCTGTCGGCGTTACGCGCATCGAGGTTACCGGTAGGTTCATCCGCCAGTACCAGACGCGGATTATTGACCAGTGCACGGGCAATCGCTACACGCTGGCGTTCGCCGCCAGAAAGTTCAGATGGGCGGTGATTCGCACGATGCTCCAGCCCCACCGCTTTTAACATCTCCAGTGCACGGCTGTTGATTTCAGCGGGCTTTTTCTTGCCAATCAGCAGTGGCATAGCCACGTTTTCCAGGGCAGTAAAATCCGGCAGCAGGTGGTGAAACTGATAAATAAAGCCCAGCTTCTGGTTGCGCAGTTCTGCTTTCGCCGCTGAAGACAGTTTGCTCATCGGCTGACCGTTAAAGATCACATCGCCGGAGGTTGGCGTATCCAGCCCGCCTAACAGGTGCAGCAAGGTACTTTTACCGGAACCAGAGCTACCGACAATTGCCATCATTTCACCTTCGCCCACGCTGAAACTGACATTGTGCAGCACATCGGTTTGCACACTGCCTTCCTGATAGCGTTTGCACAGGTTGTCGCATTGCAACAGGATCTTATTCATAACGTAAAGCCTCAGCGGGTTGTGTGGCGGCAGCGCGCCATGAAGGGTAAAGCGTAGACAGCAGCGCGATAGCCATCGCCACCAGCGCAATAACAATGACCTGTAAAGGTTCGATAGCCACCGGCAGCGCCGCGCCATCAAGCAGGACGCCGATTATCGGCATCAGATTATTTAACTGGCTGGCAAGCAGTGCGCCAAGCGCCGCTCCGAGGATTGCACCGATAATCCCGGCGCTGGCCCCTTGCACCATAAAGACCATCATGATTTGTCGCGGAGTTAAGCCTTGCGTTTGCAGGATCGCGACTTCGCCCTGCTTCTCCATCACCATCAGCCCCAGCGAGGTAATAATGTTAAACGCCGCAACAGCGACAATCAGGCTCAGCAGTAAGCCCATCATATTTTTTTCCATGCGTACGGCCTGGAACAGCTCGCCTTTACGGTCACGCCAGTCCTGCCATTTGCTGCCTTCAGGCAGTTTTTGCTGACTTAAAGAGTCAACTTTCAGCGGCTCATCCAGCCACAAACGCCAGCCGGTAATATTGGCTGCCGGATAACGCATCAGACGCGAGGCATCCTCAATATTCACCAGCATTTCATAGCCATCGACTTCACTGTTGGCGGCGAAAGTGCCAATCACATTGAACAGGCGCTGACTTGGAATACGCCCCATCGGCGTGAACTGGCTGGCAGATGGCACCATCACGCGGATTTGATCACCGCGATTGACGCCCAACTGTGAGGCAAGTTGTTCGCCGAGGATGACATTATATTTCCCCGGCTCGAGGTCAGTTTGTTTCACATTGACCAGATACGGCGTTAGTGGATCTTTTTGCGCCGGGTCGATACCGAGCATCACCCCGACCGCCACGCTGCGCGCGCTTTGCAGTACCACATCACCGGTAGTAATAGGTGCGACGCGATTAACGCCGTCCAGTTTGACTGCCGTTTCCGGGAGTTGCTGCGGGTTAAGAGAGCCATGCTCAGAAGAGAGAATTGCCTGTGGCATCAGGCCAAGGATGTTGTTTTGCAGCTCGCGCTCAAAGCCGTTCATCACTGACAATACTGTGACCAGCGCCATCACCCCGAGGGTAATGCCGATGGTAGAAAGCCAGGAGACGAAACGACCGAAGCGATCCGCTGCACGCCCACGCATGTAACGCAGGCCAATAAATAGAGCGACAGGTTGGTACATGAAATCCGTCTGGTTGCTGTAGCAAAGACACGAGTATATAAGCGAAAGCAAGATGGGTAAACGTCTGAACTGTAAGTGATCGTCAGGGCTAATCTGAAAAGCCCCCGTAAATCAATCGGCTAAATTGCCATGTTTTATCATCAATCTTGCCGCCTGATCTTAATCTGAAAAATCATCCAATACAGACAGATACCCATTACACCTCGGGTCATAACCAGCAGGATCAACCACATGTAAATTAAAAAAGAGCGTGTTGTCCTGATGAAACAAAAAGAGCTATGGATTAACCAGATCAAAGGGTTATGTATTTGTCTGGTGGTGATTTATCACTCGGTCATTACCTTTTATCCGCATATGACCACTTTTCAGCATCCGTTATCGGAAGTCCTGAGCAAATGCTGGATCTATTTCAATCTTTACCTTGCCCCCTTTCGTATGCCGGTTTTTTTCTTTATATCCGGCTATTTGATTCGCCGCTATATCGACAGCGTACCGTGGGGAAATTGTCTCGATAAACGGATCTGGAACATCTTCTGGGTGCTGGCGCTTTGGGGCGTGGTGCAGTGGCTGGCGTTAAGTGCGCTGAACCAGTGGCTGGCACCTGAGCGCGATTTAAGCAATGCCTCCAATGCCGCTTATGCCGATTCCACCGGTGAGTTCCTGCACGGGATGATCACCGCCAGCACCAGCTTGTGGTATCTGTATGCGTTAATTGTCTATTTCGTGGTATGTAAAATTTTTAGCCGTCTGGCGCTGCCACTATTCGCCTTGTTTGTACTGCTGAGTGTGGCGGTTAATTTCGTTCCCACGCCGTGGTGGGGAATGAACAGTGTGATACGCAATTTGCCTTATTACAGCCTTGGCGCATGGTTTGGCGCAACAATAATGACCTGTGTTAAAGAGGTGCCGTTGCGCCGCCATCTGCTGATGGCTTCTTTGCTTACCGTTCTGGCGGTCGGTGCCTGGTTGTTTACTATCTCGCTGCTGTTGTCGCTGGTATCGATTGTGGTGATCATGAAGCTGTTTTATCAGTACGAGCAACGATTCGGTATGCGCTCCACCAGCCTGCTGAATGCGATTGGCTCCAACACCATTGCTATCTACACCACCCATCGCATTCTGGTTGAAATATTCAGCTTAACTCTGCTTGCGCAAATGAACGCAGCACGCTGGTCGCCGCAAGTCGAACTGACACTCCTGCTGGTTTATCCCTTTGTCAGTTTGTTCATCTGTACTGTTGCGGGCTTGCTGGTAAGAAAACTTTCACAGCGTGCATTCAGCGATCTGTTGTTCTCCCCGCCTTCACTGCCCGCTGCCGTCAGTTACTCTCGTTAAACCATCACCCCAGCCGGGGCGATTCAATTTGCTAAACCATGTCGATTACGGATAATGAACAGCATTGCTTATCAGAGATATGCCCCCATATGTTGAGGCATATCCTAACGAGAATCTGACAACCGTTATGCCTGAACAATATCGTTATACGCTGCCCGTCAAAGCGGGTGAGCAGCGTCTGCTGGGCGAGTTAACCGGCGCAGCCTGTGCAACGCTGGTAGCGGAAATTGCCGAACGTCACGCCGGTCCGGTGGTACTCATTGCACCAGATATGCAAAATGCTCTGCGTTTGCATGATGAAATCAGCCAGTTCACCGATCAGATGGTGATGAATCTGGCGGACTGGGAAACTCTTCCCTACGACAGTTTTTCGCCTCATCAGGACATTATCTCCTCGCGCCTTTCCACCCTTTACCAGCTACCGACGATGCAGCGTGGCGTACTGATTGTTCCGGTGAATACGCTTATGCAGCGCGTTTGCCCACACAGTTTTCTCCACGGTCATGCGCTGGTGATGAAAAAAGGTCAGCGCCTGTCACGAGATGCATTACGAACCCAACTGGACAGCGCCGGTTATCGCCATGTTGACCAGGTGATGGAGCACGGCGAATACGCCACGCGCGGCGCGTTGCTGGATCTCTTCCCGATGGGGAGTGAGCTGCCTTATCGTCTTGATTTCTTTGATGATGAAATCGACAGCCTGCGGGTGTTTGACGTCGACAGCCAGCGCACGCTGGAGGAAGTAGAAGCGATCAATCTGCTGCCCGCGCACGAATTTCCGACCGATAAAGCGGCAATTGAACTGTTCCGCAGCCAGTGGCGCGATACCTTCGAAGTGAAGCGCGATCCGGAACATATTTACCAGCAAGTGAGTAAAGGCACATTACCTGCCGGGATCGAGTACTGGCAGCCATTGTTCTTCAGCGAACCACTGCCGCCGCTGTTCAGTTATTTCCCTGCCAATACCTTGCTCGTGAATACTGGCGATCTGGAAACCAGTGCCGAACGTTTCCAGGCTGACACGCTGGCGCGTTTTGAGAATCGCGGCGTCGATCCGATGCGCCCGCTGTTGCCACCACAATCGCTCTGGCTGCGGGTGGACGAGCTCTTCTCAGAGCTGAAAAACTGGCCCCGAGTGCAGCTAAAAACTGAACATTTACCGACAAAAGCCGCGAATGCCAATTTAGGTTTCCAGAAACTGCCAGACCTGGCCGTTCAGGCGCAACAAAAAGCGCCGCTGGATGCGCTGCGTAAGTTCCTCGAGACTTTCGACGGTCCGGTGGTGTTCTCGGTAGAAAGTGAAGGTCGCCGTGAAGCGCTGGGTGAACTGCTCGCACGAATTAAAATTGCTCCGCAACGCATTATGCGTCTTGATGAAGCCAGCGACCGTGGGCGTTATCTGATGATTGGCGCTGCCGAACATGGTTTTGTCGATAAGGTGCGTAATCTGGCGCTGATCTGCGAAAGCGATCTGCTCGGTGAACGTGTTGCCCGCCGTCGTCAGGATTCTCGCCGCACCATCAACCCCGATACACTGATCCGTAACCTTGCGGAGCTGCATATTGGTCAGCCGGTGGTCCATCTGGAGCACGGCGTCGGTCGCTATGCCGGAATGACCACGCTGGAAGCTGGCGGCATTACTGGCGAGTACCTGATGCTCACCTATGCCAACGACGCCAAACTGTATGTTCCGGTGTCGTCACTGCATCTGATTAGCCGTTACGCAGGTGGCGCGGAAGAAAACGCCCCGCTGCATAAACTTGGCGGCGATGCGTGGTCACGCGCGCGGCAGAAAGCGGCGGAAAAAGTGCGTGATGTGGCGGCGGAATTGCTGGATATCTACGCGCAACGCGCCGCCAAAGAGGGCTTCGCGTTTAAACACGATCGTGAGCAGTATCAGTTGTTCTGCGACAGCTTCCCGTTTGAAACCACGCCGGATCAGGCGCAGGCCATTAATGCGGTACTTAGCGACATGTGTCAGCCGCTGGCAATGGATCGTCTGGTGTGCGGCGATGTTGGCTTTGGTAAAACAGAAGTGGCGATGCGCGCCGCTTTCCTGGCAGTAGATAACCACAAGCAGGTAGCGGTGTTGGTGCCTACCACCCTTCTTGCGCAGCAGCATTACGACAACTTCCGCGACCGTTTCGCCAACTGGCCGGTACGTATCGAAATGATCTCCCGTTTCCGCAGCGCCAAAGAGCAGACGCAAATCCTTGCGGAAGTGGCGGAAGGGAAAATCGATATTCTGATCGGTACGCACAAACTGCTGCAAAGTGACGTCAAGTTTAAAGATTTAGGCCTGCTGATTGTCGATGAAGAACACCGCTTCGGGGTGCTTCATAAAGAGCGCATTAAAGCGATGCGCGCGAACGTGGATATTCTGACGCTTACTGCAACGCCGATCCCACGTACGCTGAATATGGCAATGAGCGGAATGCGTGACCTGTCGATTATCGCCACGCCGCCCGCCCGTCGTCTGGCAGTTAAAACCTTTGTCCGTGAGTATGACAGCCTGGTGGTCCGGGAGGCGATCCTGCGTGAAATTTTGCGCGGAGGACAGGTTTATTATCTCTACAATGATGTGGAAAACATTCAGAAAGCCGCCGAACGGCTGGCAGAACTGGTGCCTGAAGCACGGATTGCCATCGGTCACGGGCAGATGCGCGAGCGCGAACTGGAACGGGTGATGAATGATTTCCATCATCAACGTTTCAACGTGCTGGTTTGTACCACCATTATCGAAACCGGGATCGACATCCCGACAGCCAACACCATTATCATTGAACGTGCGGATCACTTCGGTCTGGCGCAGCTGCACCAGTTACGCGGTCGCGTCGGACGTTCACATCATCAGGCATATGCATGGCTGCTGACGCCGCATCCAAAAGCGATGACTACCGATGCACAAAAACGTCTTGAAGCGATTGCCTCGCTGGAAGATCTCGGGGCAGGTTTTGCGCTGGCAACGCACGATCTGGAGATTCGCGGCGCGGGTGAACTGCTTGGCGAAGAACAAAGCGGCTCAATGGAAACCATCGGTTTCTCGCTGTATATGGAGTTGCTGGAAAACGCCGTCGATGCACTGAAAGCCGGACGCGAGCCGTCGCTGGAAGATCTCACCAGCCAGCAAACAGAAGTCGAGCTGCGGATGCCGTCGCTATTGCCAGATGATTTCATCCCTGACGTGAACACGCGTCTGTCGTTCTACAAACGTATTGCCAGCGCCAAAACGGAAAACGAACTGGAAGAGATCAAAGTCGAGCTTATCGATCGCTTCGGCCTGCTGCCAGATCCGGCGCGTACCCTGCTGGATATTGCCCGTCTGCGCCAGCAAGCGCAGAAACTGGGGATCAGGAAGCTGGAAGGTAATGAGAAAGGCGGGGTGATCGAATTTGCCGAGAAGAATCACGTTAATCCGGCCTGGTTGATTGGTTTGCTGCAAAAACAGCCGCAGCATTACCGCCTTGATGGTCCGACGCGCCTGAAATTTATTCAGGATTTGAGTGAGCGGAAAACGCGTATCGAATGGGTACGCCAGTTTATGCGTGAACTGGAAGAGAACGCGATCGCTTAATGTAAATCGGGGGCGTTTCTGCGCCCCCATCTGCAACATTTACAAATTCTTTGCACTTCCCTGCACTATCCGACACTGTCACCATCCATAATTCAGGCTTATCTGTTTATTACAATAACCTTATATTTATTATGGATTTTTGGTGATGATCAAAACGCGTTTTTCTCGCTGGCTAACGTTTTTTACGTTCGCCGCTGCCGTGGCGCTGGCGCTACCGGCAAAAGCCAACACCTGGCCGCTGCCGCCAGCGAGCAGTCGTCTGGTTGGCGAAAACAAATTTCATGTGGTGGAAAATGACGGTGGTTCTCTGGAAGCCATCGCCAAAAAATATAACGTCGGCTTTCTCGCTCTGTTACAGGCTAACCCCGGCGTTGATCCTTACGTACCGCGCGCGGGCAGCGTGTTAACGATCCCGTTGCAAACCCTACTTCCAGACGCGCCGCGCGAAGGCATTGTGATCAACATTGCGGAGCTGCGTCTCTATTACTACCCGCCGGGTAAAAATTCGGTAACCGTGTATCCAATAGGTATTGGTCAGTTAGGTGGTGACACCGACAATGGTGACCACCGTTTCAGACAAACGTGCAAACCCAACCTGGACGCCAACGGCAAACATCCGCGCCCGTTATAAAGCACAGGGAATTGAGTTGCCTGCGGTAGTGCCGGCTGGACCGGATAACCCAATGGGCCATCATGCGATTCGTCTGGCGGCCTATGGCGGCGTTTATTTGCTTCACGGTACGAACGCCGATTTCGGCATTGGCATGCGGGTAAGTTCTGGCTGTATTCGTCTGCGGGATGACGATATCAAAACACTCTTTAGCCAGGTCACCCCAGGCACCAAAGTGAATATCATCAACACTCCGATAAAAGTCTCTGCCGAACCAAACGGTGCGCGTCTGGTTGAAGTACATCAGCCGCTGTCAGAGAAGATTGATGACGATCCGCAGCTGCTGCCAATTACGCTGAATAGCGCAATGCAATCATTTAAAGATGCAGCACAAACTGACGCTGAAGTGATGCAACATGTGATGGATGTCCGTTCCGGGATGCCGGTGGATGTCCGCCGTCATCAAGTGAGCCCACAAACTCTGTAAATCCTGGATAAAAAAAATCCCCGCGACACGGCATGTCGCGGGGAAAAAATCAGCAGTAGCAGGCATTAATGAGGGTTAATGCTTATTTATAAATTACTGCTGTTCCATGGAGGGTATTCGGACCGGTTACAGAAGTAATACGGAAAGATTTTGCGCCCATCTCATCCGCTTTTTGCGCCAGCTGCTCTTCCAGCGATCCCAGATTTGTCCCCGCGTTAGCACTGATAGTACCGACTTTTTGTTGGCCTTCTGGCGTTGACTGAACTTCGACAGCCGCAAAGTTGGCAAATGACATGGAGCTTAAAATCGCCGCAGCGATGAGGGTTTTTACGTTTTTCATAATAGTGGCCTTATGCAGATGAATGACGTCGCAAGAAATTACTTAACGATCGATAACTAAATGATAGATGTGATCTGGATCACATACAAGATATTTTTTATAACAATCATTAATTAATTTAAAAATCTTTAAATTTCAGTTAAATAGAAAGAAATTATTTTTATGGGATCTGGACTGGTGAACGGAGGTGATTATTTTTATAATAACCTTTCATTCACAGTCACCAGGTACAACGGCATCATGGCAACTGACTCAACACAATGTGTAAAAAAAAACCGTGGCCGCCCAAAAGTGTTCGACAGGGATGCCGCGCTTGATAAGGCCATGAAATTGTTCTGGCAACACGGTTATGAAGCGACTTCTCTTGCGGACCTCGTCGAAGCGACCGGAGCCAAAGCGCCCACGCTATACGCGGAATTTACCAACAAAGAGGGGTTATTTCGTGCCGTTCTCGACCGCTATATCGATCGTTTTGCCGCTAAGCATGAAGCACAGCTGTTTTGTGAAGAGAAAAGCGTGGAGTCTGCGCTGGCTGACTATTTTGCTGCCATCGCCAACTGCTTTACCAGCAAAGACACCCCGGCAGGCTGCTTCATGATCAACAACTGCACCACCCTCCCCCCAGATTCAGGAGATATCGCCAATACGTTGAAATCACGCCATGCGATGCAAGAGCGCACTTTGCAGCAGTTTTTATGTCAACGACAAGCGCGCGGGGAAATCCCGACCCACTGTGACGTGACACATCTGGCAGAATTCCTTAATTGTATTATTCAGGGGATGTCGATCAGCGCACGCGAAGGTGCATCGCTGGAAAAACTGATGCAGATTGCCGGAACGACTTTGCGTTTATGGCCCGAACTGGTGAAATAAGTCGCAAAAAAAGCCCCTCAGCCTGAGCGAATGAGGGGCCAAATTGCAGAGTACAGCCTTGTTATACTTTGTTATTCAAAATCAGTTGCCCGTTACTATCTAGCGGGATCTGCGTACCCGGATCGCGGTCCATGCGGATTTTGCCCTGCTGATCGCCAATCTTATAGGTCACATCATAACCGAGCATTTTTTCTGACTTGTCATACACCGTTTTACAACGCTGTTGCGTAGTCGTGTAAGTATCGCTTTCCTGGAGAGAGCCCTGGATCTGGTTACCGGCATTTCCACCACCCAGCGCCCCCACAACAGTGGCGACATCTTTACCGCGACCACCACCAAACTGATGCCCTATCACGCCACCAGCAACAGCGCCGAGCACCGACCCGGTAATGCGATTTTCATCCTGCACCGGTCGACGATGGGTCACTGTGACGTTGCGACACTCCTGACGCGGTGTTTTAACCGTTTCCTTGATTGGGGTTGCAGAAACAACCTGAGCGTATTGCGGGCCCCGTTCAAACACGTTCAGACTGGCCACTGCCGCTACGCCCAACGCAGCTGCGACACCAATCCCGATACCCGCCAACATTGATTTATTCACGGGAACACCTCCTTCTTTGCAGTTATGCCAATCATGCAAGCGAAGGAGAAAAGCAGCTATCAGACAGAAGATGAAAAGCGCGGGAATGACTGGAAATACTTAAGGATTCGGAGGAGTCTGAAGGAATGCCCGATGCGACGCTTAACGCGTCTTATCAGGCCTACCGCTCGTACCATTTGTCCAGGGCGGATAAGGCGTTTATGCCACATCCGCCAGTGTACGTCGATTAATGCAACTTCAAACGCGGACGGATAACGCGGTTAATACTCCCCACCAGCATCATTAATCCGGTTTTAAAGTAACCATGCAGCGCAATCTGATGCATTCGGTATAGCGAGATATATACAAAGCGCGCAATTCGTCCTTCAATCATCATTGAGCCGCGCGTCAGGTTACCCATCAGGCTACCAACGGTGGAGAAGTTCGACAGCGATACCAGCGAACCATGATCTTTATACTGATAATTTTTCAGCGGCTTACCGTTCATCTGCGCCAGAATGTTGTTCATTGCGCAAGTCGCCATCTGGTGTGCAGCCTGAGCACGCGGCGGAACAAAGCCCCCTTCCGGACGCGGGCATGACGCGCAGTCGCCAATAGCGTAAATGTCTGGATCGCGAGTGGTTTGCAGCGTCGGTTCCACCACCAGCTGGTTGATACGGTTAGTTTCAAGACCACCGATATCTTTCAGGAAGTCTGGCGCTTTGATCCCGGCTGCCCATACCATCAGATCAGCCTCAATATATTCGCCATCTTTAGTGTGCAGGCCGCCTTCATCAGCACTGGTGACCATGGTTTGCGTCAGCACGCGAACGCCAAGTTTCGTTAGCTCGTTGTGGACCGCAGCAGAGATACGTGGCGGTAATGCAGGCAAAATACGTTCTCCCGCTTCTACCAGCGTTACGTTCAGGGCTTCGTTGGTCAGGCCTTTGTAACCGTAGCTGTGCAGTTGCTTGACCGCGTTGTGCAATTCAGCGGAGAGTTCTACACCCGTCGCGCCGCCGCCGACAATCGCAATGTTCACTTTGCCATTTGCGCCCAGGTTGGCAGAGTATTTCAGGAACAGATTCAGCATCTCCTGGTGGAAGCGACGCGCCTGGTGCGGGTTATCGAGGAAAATGCAGTTCTCTTTGACGCCTGGCGTATTGAAATCGTTAGAGGTGCTACCCAGCGCCATGACCAGGGTGTCATAGGCGATTTTACGTTCCGGAACCAGCAGTTCACCTTTCTCGTCGCGTAGTTCTGCAATAGTGATTGTTTTCGCTTCACGATCAATATCAATGACGGAACCCAACTGGAACTGGAAACCATGATTGCGCGCATGGGCCAGATAGCTCAACGCATCGACGCCTTCATCAAGCGAGCCAGTCGCCACTTCGTGCAGCAGCGGTTTCCACAGGTGGCTGTGGTTACGATCGACCAGCGTAATTTTGGCTTTTTTCTTACGTCCCAGCTTATGCCCCAGCTGTGTTGCCATTTCCAGCCCACCAGCACCGCCGCCGACAATCACAATCTTTTTCAATGGCGTAGTCAACGTGCCCCCCTTAAATTTATTAACCAATTGTTAATTAATGGTTATTAACATAGCTCTTAATTAACAACAGGTTACAGCAATGAAAATGTTCTTCGCTATTGAGAATAACATGAATGGTGCATTGGTCATACCAAAATTGATGTTAATCAAGTTTTGTTGCTTAAAAGATAGGCAACTTTACCGGGGGAGATCAAAAAATAGAGTTTATTGTTTATTATTTGAGCAAATTCGGAAGAGTAATATAGGGTGAAGCGTATATCGAGGGCGTTTGGTCGTCCTGATAAGATGCGCAGCATCGCATCAGGCATTGATGCTCGACTGTCGGATGCGGCGTGGACGCCTTATCCGACTTACAGAATTCGGAGCGCATCAGGTACCGGCAAGGTTACCTGATGCGACGAGGGCATTTACCCGAGGGTTTTGAACGCTTTAATGCGCTGTAAATGCGGGGAGATATTCTTGAATTTGTGCGTCTGCTCTTCGTCCCAGACAATCTCGTAATAATGATGCAACTCTTCAGATGTCCGCTGGCTGTTAAGTGCTTCATCATTACGCGACAAAATAACCAGACAACGATCGCGATTCTTCTCGCGGAAGTTGGTCACACACTTAGTGGCAATATCGGCATACTCTTCCGGGCGATCAATCTTGCCTTCCATGTTCTCATAAGGGAACAAATTAGGGTTGAAGATCACCTGGCGGATATCGCAAAGAAAACCAATCCGTTCCGCCCAGTATCCGCCCAGGCCAACGCCGCAAATTAGCGGACGCTCGTCAACGTTCAGTTGCAACATTTTGTCCACTTCTTTAAGCAGATGCTGCATATCATGTTTCGGATGCCGCGTACTGTAGCTTATCAAGCGTACATCCGGGTCAATAAACTGCAATTGTAAGACTTTCTCGTGGTTACCCGGACTGTTAGAGTCAAAACCGTGTAAATAGATAATCATCGCTTCCTCACATAAGCCAGGGTTAGTGACCTGCTTTCTCTTCCTGCCAGCGTTCATGTAACTGATTCAGACGGGTGCTGATCGCTTTCCAGCGAGCCGAGTCCATCAGTTCCTGTCGCGAAAATGAACCTTTATGATACAAACGTGTAACACGTTCTGCCTTGATCGGTGACAGATTATCTAACACGCTGACGGCCCCTTTACGATTATTGCAGACCAGGATCATATCGCAACCCGCATCCAGTGATGCCTGCCCGCGTTCGGCATAACTGCCCATAATCGCGGCACCTTCCATCGATAAATCGTCAGAGAAAATCACGCCGTCAAAACCCAGTTCCTGACGCAAAACGGTTTTCAGCCAGTAGGGAGAACCGCTCGCCGGACGCGGATCAACATCACTGTAGATCACATGCGCAGGCATAATGGCGTCGAGTTTATTTTCGCGGATTAAGGAACTGAAGACCGACATATCTTTAGCGCGAATCTCCGCTTGTGGACGTGGATCGCACGGTGTTTCTTTGTGTGAGTCTGCCGTTACTGCACCGTGTCCTGGGAAGTGTTTCCCGGTCGTTTTCATTCCGGCTTCATGCATACCATCAATAAACCGGCTGGCAATTGCCAGGGCTTTTTGTGGATCGGCATGATAAGAACGCTCGCCAATCGCCGCGCTGATATGCCCGACATCCAGCACTGGCGCAAAGCTGATATCAATATCCATAGCGATCATTTCGCTGGCCATCAGCCAACCCGCCTCTTGCGCCAGTTTGCTGCCCTCTTCCATTCCCAACAGCGCAGCAAAGGATTGTGCTGCCGGTAAGCGGGTAAAACCTTCGCGAAAACGCTGCACGCGTCCACCTTCCTGATCTACCGCCACCACCAGATGATTGCGCGATGCTGCGCGGATCTGGCGCACCAGTTCACGTAACTGGGCAGGATCATGATAGTTACGCGTAAAGAGAATCAGCCCTCCCACCAGCGGATGCGCCAGTATTTCACGCTCTTCCGCGTCCAGTTCGTAACCTTCGACATCCAACATTACTGGACCCACACTGCTCTCCTTATTGTTTTATTAATAGCTGCCGCCAGGTGTCATCGGCCAGCCTGATAAATTGTTGATCGCCGGTTTGTCGCCAGCGGTACTCAAACCACCCTCCTTTGAGCATCAGCAGCCAGGGAAACCATCGCCTGACCTGACGCCATAATTGCGCCGGATAAATCTTCGCGCGAGTGGCATAGTCATTGACCAATTGCCGGTGCTGTTCAGTATTTTCCACCCACACCGCCGCCAGTTCCAGCGCGATATCACCATCTCCCGCATACTCCCAGTCGATGAGTTTTAACCCTGATGCGCTATGCACTAAATTTCCGGCGTGGACATCCATATGCAATGGACTTAAGCGTAAAGGTCGTGGTTCCCGCGCTTTGCGCAGACGTTTTAACATTCGCAGCCAACCCACAGTCCGCCGCGCCGGATCGCTTTGCTGCCAGTACAGTTCCAGTAAGGGCAACAGCGTTATTCGCCAGCCAAAACGTGGTTGTTGATGTAGATAATACAGCAAGCCTGCCAGTTCGTTGGTATCCGGCAAATACGTTTTTACCGCGCCGGGCAGATAGTCGACTACCATCCAGTCACGGAGATATAAATGCGGCTTCGGTGCAATGCTTGCGGGTAGTTGTGATAAAGCCCGATACTGGCGCAAGAACGCGGACTGCGGCGCATCAGGATCGTGCGGCTGACGCACAACAAAACGCTGGCCCTGATGTTCAATGAGAAAACTACCGCCACTAAGCCCACTATTAAACGTCGTGACGGGATGAAACTGCGGGAAAAAGCGCGACAGCAATTCGTCGCGCGTGATGGGATTATTGCTGCGAAACGGCACCTTTACCTGACCAGATAATTTCGCCCGTCTGCACCAGCATCAGCTGCATTTGTAGGGTCGGAGCGTTAACGTTGCCAGAGGCGCTGGAGTACAGCACGTAATGAGCGCCGACATTGCGGGCAATGCCTATGGCTTTACTACGGGTGCCTAAACTGTCCTGCGGCGACAAACCTAACTGTTGCTTAGCCATCGACAGTTGCTGGGCGGAAACCAGGGTAAATTTCCCGTTATTAGCCAGCGCATTTCGCAGCGTTTCGGTCGCTTCTGCGGCATTCAGCGAACCGTTAGTACGGTTGTTAACGCTATCAACCAGCAGGACGCTACCCGCAGTCACCCCGTCAGCCCCAAGCATCTTACTGACCATCGGCTGCATTGCGCCATTCCAGTCATAATGGCGAATATGCGGCGCAGGCGGTGCCGTTCGATCTTCGTGCTCAATTGGGCCTGGCTGCTGCGGGATCGTCGGCACCGAGGGCACTGTGGGGACAGGCTGTTGTGGCTCGGCTGGTTGTTCCGGCGCTGGTTTCACTTCTTCTACCGGTGCAGGTTCACGTTGCCCCACACACCCGGCGAGAAACATCGCCAGCGCGGTAATCAAGGCGTAGCGACTCATTTTTGTCATCAAGATTCACCCCTTTACAAATATAGATAAAGTCTGACTTTGTGCGCCCCCAGAAAATTGGCGCTGCCGTACAGCGTTACCGCCGAATGTGCGGGAATGGTAACGCTGCGTGGCCTTTCCAGAGGATGCATCTCCAGCCCTCTGGCGTCATACCAGTAAAAACGATAATGAACGGTAACGGGTTCTTGCCTTTCGTTATAAAGCGTTGAGGATGCTGAAGGTTGAATATCAGACGTCGAAAGGACGGGCTTTTCTGCACTGATGCCCGCAGCCAATAAAGATGACTCCATCACCAGCGATTGCTCATCATTCACCGGAATTTCCGGATGTGAACGACAGCCCACCAGCAGTAACAACACCAGAGACACCAGCCCAAAGCATCCTTTTCTCATCGTTACAGACCTTTATGCGCCAGCATTGGTCCCAGCGGACGGCCACCCAACAAGTGCATATGGATGTGGTAAACCTCTTGTCCGCCATGGCGGTTGGTATTCATGATCAGACGATAGCCATCTTCGGCAATACCTTCTTGCTCAGCAATTTTTGCCGCTACGGTGATCATGCGTCCCAGCGCCTGCTCATGCTCAGCTGACACGTCGTTCACAGTCGGAATGAGGATATTCGGAATGATCAGAATATGCGTTGGCGCTTGCGGCGAAATATCGCGAAACGCCGTTACCAGATCATCCTGGTAGACGATATCGGAGGGGATCTCACGACGAATAATTTTGCTGAATATAGTTTCTTCTGCCACGACATTTTCCTTTTTCAAATAGCCATGCGTTGCGCCATGCTACGCCGCGCCACACTGCGAGTATAGAGTATGGTCGAGTTAAACCAGCTCTTTCAACCTTAACTCACGATTTCTTAAGCAAAAAATCGTTTTGCTGCCGTATATATCGCCATTATTCCCATTTCTGCCTGCGAATGCGCTGAAAAGACATTCTCTGTTTGGTTTACACGACAAATATGAATGCGTATATTTCTCATTTGCATTTGCAAGAAAAATTATTCGCACACTAAATATAACCGCTCATCACCCTCCTCCGGCATGAGCCTGACGACAACATAAACCAAGAGATTTCAAATGCTTTCAACACAATTTAACAGGGATAATCAATATCAAGCCATCACCAAACCGTCACTACTTGCCGGTTGCATAGCACTGGCACTATTACCTTCTGCCGCTTTTGCTGCACCAGCCACTGAAGAAACTGTGATTGTTGAGGGTTCAGCCACAGCTCCAGATGATGGCGAAAATGATTACAGCGTAACGTCTACCTCTGCGGGTACCAAAATGCAGATGACTCAACGTGATATTCCTCAGTCGGTCACTATTGTTAGCCAGCAGCGGATGGAAGATCAGCAGTTACAAACGCTGGGCGAAGTGATGGAAAACACGCTGGGGATCAGCAAAAGTCAGGCGGATTCCGATCGTGCTCTTTATTATTCCCGCGGATTCCAGATCGATAACTATATGGTTGATGGTATCCCCACCTATTTTGAATCGCGCTGGAATCTGGGCGACGCACTTTCTGATATGGCACTGTTTGAACGCGTAGAAGTAGTGCGTGGCGCGACAGGACTCATGACCGGGACGGGTAATCCATCTGCGGCAATTAATATGGTTCGAAAACACGCGACCAGTCGTGAATTTAAAGGCGATGTCTCGGCGGAATACGGTAGCTGGAACAAAGAACGGTATGTGGCGGATTTACAAAGCCCACTCACCGAAGACGGTAAAATCCGCGCGCGAATTGTCGGCGGCTACCAGAATAACGACTCATGGCTGGACCGCTACAATAGTGAAAAGACCTTCTTCTCGGGCATTGTCGATGCTGATTTAGGCGATCTTACGACGCTTTCAGCCGGTTACGAATATCAGCGCATTGATGTTAATGGCCCAACCTGGGGCGGTTTACCGCGCTGGAATACTGATGGCAGCAGCAACAGTTACGATCGCGCACGCAGTACCGCACCTGACTGGGCGTACAACGATAAAGAGATCAACAAGGTCTTTATGACCCTGAAGCAGCGGTTTGCTGATACCTGGCAAGCGACACTGAATGCCACCCACTCTGAAGTCGAATTTGACAGTAAAATGATGTATGTCGATGCCTATGTAAACAAAGCGGATGGTATGCTGGTTGGGCCATACAGTAATTATGGACCTGGCTTTGATCATGTCGGCGGCACCGGTTGGAACAGTGGCAAACGTAAAGTTGATGCGCTGGATTTGTTCGCTGACGGTAGTTATGAATTGTTTGGTCGTCAGCACAATCTAATGTTTGGTGGCAGTTACAGCAAACAAAACAATCGTTACTTCAGTTCATGGGCCAACATCTTCCCGGATGAAATTGGCAGTTTCTACAACTTTAATGGCAATTTCCCACAAACCGACTGGTCACCACAGAGCCTGGCGCAGGACGATACCACACATATGAAATCGTTATATGCTGCCACTCGTGTCACCCTTGCCGATCCGCTGCATCTGATCCTCGGCGCACGTTATACCAACTGGCGGGTTGATACGCTGACTTACAGCATGGAGAAAAACCACACCACGCCTTACGCTGGTCTGGTGTTTGACATCAATGACAACTGGTCGACCTACGCCAGCTATACCTCTATTTTCCAGCCGCAAAATGATCGTGACAGTTCAGGCAAATATCTGGCTCCAATCACCGGTAACAACTACGAGCTGGGTCTGAAATCGGACTGGATGAATAGCCGTCTGACCACCACGTTAGCCATCTTCCGTATTGAGCAGGATAATGTCGCTCAGTCCACCGGTACACCTATCCCCGGCAGCAACGGCGAAACCGCCTATAAAGCGGTGGATGGGACAGTCAGTAAAGGGGTGGAATTTGAACTCAACGGCGCAATTACCGACAACTGGCAGCTGACATTTGGCGCAACGCGCTATATTGCAGAGGATAACGAAGGAAACGCCGTTAATCCTAATCTGCCACGCACCACGGTTAAAATGTTCACCAGCTATCGGTTGCCTGTCATGCCAGAGTTGACAGTCGGCGGTGGTGTTAACTGGCAAAATCGCGTGTATACCGACACCGTGACACCGTATGGCACCTTCCGCGCCGAGCAAGGTAGCTACGCGCTGGTGGATCTCTTCACCCGCTACCAGGTGACGAAAAACTTCTCGTTACAGGGGAACGTCAATAACCTGTTCGACAAAACCTACGATACCAACATGGAAGGTTCTATCGTCTACGGCGCACCGCGTAATTTCAGCATTACCGGCACGTATCAATTCTGAATAACACCTGTAAAAAAGGCAGCCATCTGGCTGCCTTAGTCTCCCCAACGTCTTACGGATTAGTGGTTACGGATGTACTCATCCATCTCGGTTTTCAGGTTATCGGATTTAGTACCGAAAATCGCCTGAACACCAGAACCAGCAACCACTACGCCCGCTGCGCCCAGTTTCTTCAGGCCAGCCTGATCCACTTTAGACACATCAGCAACGCTGACGCGCAGACGGGTAATACATGCGTCGAGGTTAGTAATGTTTTCTTTACCACCAAATGCAGCAACCAGAGCCGGTGCCATTTCGCTGGTACCTGTTGCTTTTGCATCTTCAGTCGCGTCTTCACGACCCGGCGTTTTCAGATCCAGTGCTTTAATCAGCACGCGGAAGATGGTGTAGTAAACAATCGCATAACCGATACCGACGATCGGGAACAGCCACAGTTTGCTGCTGTTACCAGACAGAACGATGAAGTCGATCAGACCGTGCGAGAACGACGTACCGTCACGCATCCCCAGAAGAATACAGATTGGGAATGCCAGGCCTGCCAGAATCGCGTGGATGATGTACAGGATCGGCGCAACGAACATGAAGAAGAACTCGATCGGCTCGGTGATACCGGTCAGGAACGAGGTCAGCGCCGCGGAGATCATAATACCGCCCACTTTCGCGCGGTTTTCTGGTTTAGCAGAGTGCCAGATAGCAATTGCGGCAGCTGGCAGACCGTACATTTTGAACAGGAAGCCACCAGACAGTTTACCCGCAGTCGGGTCACCCGCCATATAACGCGGAATGTCGCCGTGGAAAACCTGACCTGCTGCGTTGGTGTATTCACCAATCTGCATCTGGAAAGGTACGTTCCAGATGTGGTGCAGACCAAACGGTACTAGGCAACGTTCGATGAAACCGTAAATGCCAAACGCAACTACCGGGTTCTGGTAAGCAGCCCACTGAGAGAAGGTCTGGATTGCAGAACCAATCGGCGGCCAAATGAAGGACAGCACAACGCCAGTAAAGATGGCAGCCAGGCCAGAAATGATCGGCACAAAGCGTTTACCGGCAAAGAAGCCAAGATACTCAGGCAGCTTAATACGGTAGAAACGGTTAAACATGTACGCTGCAATCGCACCGGAGATAATCCCTCCGAGTACGCCAGTATCCGCCAAGTGTTTAGAGGCGATTTCTTCAGCAGGTAAATGCAGTACCAGTGGCGCAACCACGGCCATGGTTTTAACCATGATGCCATAGGCAACAACTGCGGCCAGCGCGGATACGCCATCGTTATTGGTAAAGCCGAGGGCGACACCGATCGCAAAAATCAGTGGCATGTTTGCAAAGACGGAACCGCCTGCTTCTGCCATAACATGCGATACAACGGCGGGCAGCCAGCTGAAATTCGCGGAACCGACGCCCAGCAGAATACCTGCGATAGGTAGTACGGATACCGGCAGCATCAGCGATTTACCGACCTTTTGCAGGTTAGCAAATGCATTCTTAAACATAATTGAGAGTGCTCCTGAGTATGGGTGCTTTTTTTACGTTCTCACGCGTGGCAAGGGGGGAGAGCCTCGCCGTGTACAGGGCATCTAAGCGCCCTTTATTTATTACACAGAGTAAAATAATTCAGTGCCAATTTGTTTGACGGCTATCACGTTTCAACTTCAGATCATTGGAGAAGTTGCACATTTTGACAAAACATATGTCACAATATTTCAAACGCGGTTATTCACCGCCCAATTTTCGGCGGTGAACTTTACTCGTTTTAGCCATTAATTACGAGCTTTAAAAAAACTCATTCAACGGATGGATTGAAGGCGGGAAGCGTCGATGTGAAACAGACGGGCGAAGTTATCGGTGGTTACCTGCGCCAGTTCTTCAACGGCAACACCTTTCAACACAGCCATGTATTCTGCAACGTCACGAACCATCGCAGGTTGATTCTCTTTTCCTCGATGCGGTACCGGCGCAAGGTAAGGTGAGTCAGTTTCCACCAGTAATCGATCCAGGGGGACATAACGCGCAGCATCGCGCAGTTGCTCCGCATTACGGAAGGTCACAATGCCGGAAAAGGAGATGTAAAATCCGAGATCCAGTAATTTACCCGCCGTTTCTCTGTCCTCTGTAAAACAGTGTAGTACGCCACCGCAATCCGTCACTTTTTCTTCGCGCAGAATTGCCAGCGTATCGGCACGGGCGTCACGGGTATGGACGATAACCGGCTTGTTCAGTTCACGACCAATCTGGATATGATGGATGAAGGACTCTTGCTGACGTACTTTAGTTTCCGGTGTGTAATAATAATCCAGCCCGGTTTCACCCAGCGCTACAACACCCTCTTCTGCCGCCAGACGGCGTAAATCTTCTACATCGTAGGGATCATTCTGGTTGAGTGGATGCACGCCACAAGAAAATACGACGTTGTCACGTTCGCCTACCAGATCCCGTATATGTAAATAACCCGGTAATGTTGTGGCGACTGCCAGACAAAATTTCACATCGCGTGCGGCGGCTTTCGCCAGAACGTCATCCACGTCCTTATGCAAAGATTCATAATCCAGACCATCGAGATGGCAGTGTGAGTCGACTAAAAACATGATGTCTCTCTTAAAGATGAGGAACCGGTAGCACAACGCCCGGTTGCAGGTAATGCTCAATACGCAGTAAAAGATCGGTGATGAGAAGCTCGCGGTTGATGCCTGTGACAGACATTAACTGTTCACGAATGTGGCAAACATCCCCCAGTATAGCCTGCAGGCGCGAGGGAGAAAGATGGTTTGCCAGTTCGGCGACCAGGCCCGGCACATCAACATTGGTCACCTGCGCAGCGCCATGATGGCGTTTTAGCGCATCCATCAGCAACGTTGCCAGCCAGTGTAAACGCGCCGGAGCTTGTTCATGATTAAGGGCCGCCAGCAGCGAATACCAGTCGCCCGATGGCACGCTATATGCCAACGCCTGACACAATGTTTCACGAGCCTGCCAGTTATCTCCCTGAAACAACGCCAGTGCCGCGCCAGGCGAACCGGCGCTTAAGCGCAATGCTGCAAGTAATGCATCCTGTGACATTGTCACTTCGCGTGAAAGCCAAGTCACGGCGTACTGTTCTGGAGGCGGCGCAAGGTAATGTAACCGACAACGACTACGTAATGTTGCCAGTAAACGTTCAGGCTCGCGGGTAGCCAGGAAAAACCAGGTTTCTGCTGGTGGCTCTTCAAGCGTTTTCAGCAATGCGTTAGCCGCGGCGTCGGTCAGTAAGGCAGCATCGGTTACCCAGACAACTTTCGCACCACCTAGGCGTGCGTGCTCATTCAGCTTTTCGGTGACCTCACGTACCGCATCAATGCCCAGCGTATTTTTCCCTTTTTCGGGAGCCAGGGTGTAGTAATCGGGATGCGTGCCAGCCTGCATCAACTGACATCCACGACAGTGACCGCAACTTTTGTGGCCCTGCGGTTGTTGGCAGAGTAAATAACGGCTCAGGGCGTAGATTAAAGCATCATCGCCCATGCCCGGTAACGCCTGAATGAGTAGCGCATGGTGACCTCTTCCGGCCTGATAGCTGGCTACCAGTTTTTCGAAATCAGGTCGTAACCATGGATACCATCTCATGCGTCCAACTCCTTCACCCAGTGGGTCACGGTAGTGCGGATTGCATCCATCACGGCCTCCAGCGGCTGGGTGGCATCAATGGTATGAATACTTTTATCTTGTGCAGCCAGTTCCAGATAGCGGGCGCGGGTGCGATTAAAGAAATCGAAAGACTCTTGCTCAATACGATCCAGCTCGCCGCGCGCACGCGCGCGTTTTAAGCCAACTTCCGGGGTAACATCGAGATAGAGCGTTAAGTCGGGGCGAAAATCCCCGAGAACAGCATCACGCAGTGTTGCCAGCATATGTTGGTCAATACCACGTCCTCCGCCCTGATACGCCTGAGTGGAGAGATCGTGGCGATCGCCAATCACCCAGGTGCCGTTAGCCAGCGCAGGTTTGATGACCGTTTCTACCAGTTGAACGCGCGCGGCATAAAACATCAGAACTTCGGCTTTATCGGTAATGACTTCATCGCCTACCGATTTGATATCCAGCACCAGGCTTCTTAACTTTTCGGCAAGTTGCGTACCGCCAGGTTCCCGAGTGAAAACCATGTCGCGGATACCCAGTTGCTCGAGCGTCTCAACCACCACATTACGCACGGTAGTTTTGCCTGCGCCTTCCAGCCCCTCAATGACGATATACTTACTGCGCATTTTTTTCCTTAAGCACTTTCAGATAATCCTGCACAGACTTGTTATGACTGGCAAGATTGGTATTAAACGTGTGACCACCTTTACCATCGGCCACAAAATAGAGATACGGCGTTTTTGCCGGATGCGCAGCAGCCTTCAGCGAATCCGCCCCCGGCGTAGCTATCGCACCCGGCGGCAAACCGGTAATGGTATAGGTGTTATACGCTGTCGGCGTTTCCAGGTCTGCACGAGAAAGTTTGCCATTATAACGCTCTCCCATCCCGTAAATCACGGTTGGGTCGGTCTGCAGGCGCATACCAATGCGTAAACGGTTGATAAATACCGAGGCAACCTGATCGCGTTCACTGGCAACGGCGGTTTCTTTTTCGATAATTGATGCCATCGTCACCAGCTGATTTTTATCTTTATAAGGCAGACCGTCCGCACGCCCTTCCCAGGCGCTATCGACCGCTTTCACCATTTTCTTGTGAGCTCGCTTGAGTAACGCGACATCGGTGGTATTGGCGGTATACATCAAGGTGTCTGGCCAGAACCAACCTTCAATCCACTCCGGGTTTTCCAGTTCAAGTGCCTGCGCTACGGTGGCGTACTTATCGTCACTCAGCGTGTGCTTGATATACGGAGCCTCACGCAATTGCTTGAGGTAGTCGCTCAGACGCATCCCTTCTACCAGTCGCAGCGGGAACTGTGCTTCTTTACCGCTTTCCAACAATTTCAGCATCTCGCGCACGGTCATCTGCGGTGTAAAGCGGTAAGTCCCGGCTTTAAAGTGAGAAAGATCCGGTTCGATACGCAGCAGCCATTGAAAAACCCGTGGGCGATTGATGATCTTATCAGCATAAAGCTGTTCACCGAGCGCCAGACGTCCGGTCCCTGGCTTCAGGGTAAATATCGTCTCTTCTTTGATAAGCAATTTGCTGTCGGCAAGATGGCGAACCTTCCAGACGCCCACACCAGCGGCGATACCCAGTACCACCAGCAATAACAAGATAATCAATAACACTTTTTTCATGACTAATTCGGGCGCTCACAAAGTGGGGCTAAATATTCATATAACGTTGCTGACGAAAAGGTGACATCGCCACAGGCACGTACGGGCATCACTGGCATTAACGCATTACAAATAACCATCTCATCTGCCTGCAACGCCTCCTCCAGCGAGGCTTGCACTTCGACAAGCTGATAAGAGGATTGTGCCAGTAAACGGATACAGAATTGTCGCATAATGCCGTTAACACCTGCCTGATCCAGTCGCGGCGTATAAACTACATTGCCCTTCCGCCAGAACAAATTAGCCGCACAGCATTCCGTAACCCACCCTTCGCTGTCAAGGACCAGCGCCTCATCAGCGTTTGTCTGCTCAAGATGAGAGCGAATCAATACTTGCTCAAGCCGATTAAGATGTTTAATACCTGCAAGATGAGGATTGCGCCCCAGCCGCACCGGGCTTAGCGCCAACGTCATCCCTTCGTTACGCAAACGGTCGTAATGTGCAGGATAAGCCGTAACGGAGAGAATCCGCGTTGCTGGTCCGCTGTTCAATGTGCTGTACCCTCGCCCGCCACTACCGCGACTGATCACGACTTTCAGCACACCATTTTGCTGTTCTGCTGCCAGCGTTTTCATCTCTTGTTCAAGCTGAGGCCAGAAGTCACAGGAAATCATCAACCGCTGACAAGCATCCTGTAGTCGCTGGATATGCGCCGATAACAAACTGACTTTACCGTCGATAACTCTGGCGGTGGTAAAACAACCATCACCAAACTGCGTTGCCCGATCGCTTACTGCCAGCGATTCCTGCTTATAACCGTTAATTAAGAACATACCGGCTCCTTATCAGAGAATTGTTAGTGTGGCAGCATGTTCACTACGGAACAAGTCGGAATAAAAGCTAAGAAAAAAGGCCCGCAAGCGGACCTTTTATATGGGTGGAAAATGACAACTTAGATCTTTTTAAAGATCAAAGAACCATTAGTGCCACCGAAGCCGAAGGAGTTACACAGCGTGTATTCCATTCCGCTGACCTGACGTGCTTCATGCGGTACGAAATCCAGATCGCAACCTTCATCCGGGTTATCCAGGTTGATGGTTGGCGGAACAGCCTGATCGCGCAGCGCCAGGATGGAGTAGATAGATTCTACTGCACCCGCCGCACCTAACAGGTGACCGGTCATAGATTTCGTGGAGCTTACCAACACACGGCTTGCAGCTTCACCGAAGATGGTTTTCACCGCCTGCGCTTCAGCTTTATCGCCAGCCGGCGTAGAAGTACCGTGCGCGTTAACGTAGCCAATCTGACTCGCTTCAATGCCTGCATCACGCAGAGCATTTGCCATTGCCAGAGCTGCGCCTGCGCCATTTTCTGGCGGTGACGTCATATGATAAGCATCGCTGCTCATACCAAAGCCGACGAGTTCAGCGTAAATTTTCGCACCGCGTTTTTTCGCGTGTTCGTACTCTTCAAGTACCAGCATACCGGCACCATCGCCCAGTACGAAGCCATCACGCTCTTTATCCCACGGGCGGCTCGCCGCTTGCGGGTTATCATTGCGGGTAGATAATGCACGTGCCGCGCCAAAACCACCAACGCCCAGCGGCGTACTGGCTTTCTCTGCGCCACCTGCAACCATCACGTCAGCATCGCCATACGCGATAATACGCGCAGCATGGCCAATGTTGTGCACGCCGGAAGTACAGGCGGTCGCGATAGAGATGCTTGGGCCACGCAGGCCATACATGATAGTCAGATGACCTGCCACCATGTTCACAATCGTTGACGGAACGAAGAATGGGCTGATCTTACGTGGACCACCGTTCATCAGAGATGTGTGGTTTTCTTCGATCAGTCCGAGGCCGCCAATCCCGGAGCCAATTGCGGCACCAATGCGGGTTGCGTTCTCTTCCGTTATTTCAAGGCCAGAATCCTGCATGGCCTGAACGCCAGCGACAATTCCATATTGAATGAAGGCATCCATCTTGCGCTGTTCTTTGCGCGAGATAATGTCCTCACAGTTAAAATCCTTTACTAAGCCAGCAAATTTCGTTGCATAGGCGCTAGTATCGAAATGGTCGATTAGGCTGATGCCACTCTGACCGGCAAGCAGAGCTTTCCAGGTAGACTCTACGGTATTGCCGACAGGAGACAACATGCCCAGTCCGGTCACAACTACACGACGCTTAGACACGTTTGTCCTCCAAGGAGGGAAAAATGATTCTAGTGGGACAAAAAGATAAAACTCAGGCGGTCGAACGACCGCCTGGAGATGTTCACTTACGCCTGGTGGCCGTTGATGTAATCAATGGCAGCCTGAACGGTGGTGATTTTCTCAGCTTCTTCGTCCGGAATCTCAGTATCAAACTCTTCTTCCAGAGCCATTACCAGCTCAACGGTGTCAAGAGAATCCGCGCCCAGGTCTTCAACGAAAGAAGCATTGTTGGTAACTTCTTCCTGCTTAACGCCCAGCTGTTCGCCGATAATTTTCTTAACGCGTTCTTCGATAGTGCTCATACTCTTAAATTTCCTATCAAAACTCGCTTTCGCGATGGTTTTCGTAGTGTATAAAATGTTGAAAAATTTGCAACTAAATCCCGGCAGGTCTTACCACGATTTTACGTTATTTTGAGGCCTTACCCCCCAATAACGCAAATCATTTTGCACTAATTATTACTCATAACCACGCAGACTGCGCGCAACATGAGCATTTTGTGCAAATCGCGGTCAGACCATGTACATCCCGCCGTTCACATGCAAAGTTTCACCCGTGATGTAAGCTGCTTCGTCGGATGCCAGGAATGCAACCGCGTTGGCGATTTCCTGTGCGCCGCCGAGGCGACCCGCAGGAACCTGCGCCAGGATACCCGCACGCTGGTCATCGCTCAGCGCACGTGTCATGTCCGTTTCAATAAAGCCCGGAGCAACAACGTTTACAGTAATACCGCGTGACGCAACTTCGCGCGCCAGTGATTTACTGAAGCCGATCAAGCCCGCTTTCGCCGCAGCGTAGTTGGCCTGACCGCCATTTCCCATGGTACCAACCACAGAACCGATAGTGATAATACGACCATGACGCTTTTTCATCATAGCGCGCATTACCGCTTTTGACAGACGGAAAACAGATGAAAGGTTAGTTTCGATAATATCGTTCCACTCTTCATCTTTCATTCGCATTAACAGGTTATCACGAGTGATACCGGCATTATTGACCAGGATATCCACTTCACCAAATTCTGCGCGAATTTTTTCCAGAACAGATTCGATAGATGCCGGGTCGGTCACATTCAACATCAGACCTTTGCCGTTGGCACCTAAATAATCACTGATCGCCTGAGCGCCATTTTCACTGGTCGCAGTGCCAATAACTTTCGCGCCACGGGCTGCGAGCGTTTCAGCAATTGCGCGGCCAATTCCGCGGCTTGCACCGGTTACCAGTGCGATTTTTCCTTCAAAATTCATGATTTTCCTCTTTTAAAGCTCGAGCGCCGCTGCCATCGCTGAAGGTTCGTTCAGCGCCGAGGCGGTCAGGGTGTCGACAATGCGTTTCGTCAGGCCAGTAAGCACCTTGCCCGGGCCGACTTCATAGAGATGTTCTACGCCTTGCGCTGCCATGTACTCAACAGACTTCGTCCACTGAACCGGGTTATACAACTGACGTACCAGTGCGTCACGGATGGCATCACCATTGGTTTCGCATTTCACATCAACGTTATTCACAACAGAAACTGTTGGTGCGTTAAAGGTGATTTTCGCTAATTCTACTGCCAGTTTGTCGGCTGCTGGTTTCATCAGCGCACAGTGAGACGGTACGCTCACTGGTAACGGCAGCGCGCGTTTTGCGCCAGCAGCTTTACAGGCAGCGCCAGCACGCTCAACCGCTTCTTTATGACCGGCAATAACCACCTGTCCCGGAGAGTTAAAGTTTACCGGAGAAACGACCTGACCTTCTGCAGCTTCTTCACACGCTTTCGCAATAGACGCATCATCCAGACCGATGATTGCCGCCATAGCGCCCGTGCCTTCCGGTACGGCTTCTTGCATGAACTTACCGCGCATCTCAACCAGACGCACCGCATCAGCGAAATCAATCACGCCAGCGCAAACCAGCGCGGAGTATTCCCCCAGGCTGTGACCGGCCATCATTGCCGGTGCTTTACCGCCCTGCTGCTGCCATACGCGATACAGCGCAACAGATGCAGTCAACAGCGCTGGCTGGGTTTGCCAGGTTTTATTCAGTTCTTCAGCTGGCCCCTGCTGGGTCAGCGCCCACAGGTCGTAGCCCAGCGCCGCAGAAGCTTCAGCAAACGTTTCTTCGACAATTGGATAGCTCGCCGCCATATCAGCCAGCATTCCAACGGTTTGAGAACCCTGTCCAGGGAACACAAATGCAAATTGCGTCATGTTTTAATCCTTATCCTAGAAACGAACCAGCGCGGAGCCCCAAGTGAATCCACCGCCAAAGGCTTCAAGCAGAACCAACTGCCCCGGCTTAATGCGCCCGTCGCGTACAGCTTCATCCAGCGCGCACGGGACAGAGGCCGCAGAGGTATTACCGTGGCGATCCAGCGTCACCACGACATTGTCCATCGACATACCGAGTTTTTTCGCCGTTGCACTGATAATACGCAGGTTAGCCTGATGCGGAACCAGCCAGTCCAGTTGAGAACGGTCAAGATTATTCGCCGCCAGCGTCTCATCAACGATGTGCGCCAGTTCCGTTACCGCAACCTTGAAGACTTCGTTGCCCGCCATCGTCAGATGAATTGAATTCTCTGGATTCACGCGGTCGGCGTTTGGCAGCGTCAGCAATTCACCATAACTACCGTCGGCATGCAGATGGGTGGAAATGATTCCCGGCTCTTCAGAGGCAGCCAGCACCACAGCGCCCGCGCCATCGCCAAAAATAATAATAGTCCCACGATCTGTTGGATCGCAGGTGCGCGCCAGTACATCGGAACCGACGACCAGAGCATACTTCACCGCCCCAGATTTCACGTATTGATCGGCTACGCTTAATGCATAGGTGAAACCTGCGCAGGCTGCTGCAACGTCAAATGCCGGGCAACCTTTAATGCCCAACATGCTTTGAATCTGACAAGCTGCGCTCGGGAAAGCGTGCGTAGCAGAAGTCGTTGCCACAACGATCAGGCCAATCTGGTCTTTCTCAATGCCCGCCATCTCAATTGCGCGTGTCGCCGCTTCAAAGCCCATGGTTGAAACGGTTTCGTTTGGCGCGGCAATGTGGCGTTCGCGGATACCGGTACGAGTGACAATCCACTCGTCAGAGGTGTCCACCATTTTTTCCAAATCGGCGTTTGTCCGCACTTGTTCGGGCAGATAGCTGCCAGTACCAATAATCTTCGTATACATGTACGCTCAGTCACTTTTCGGTTATATACCGTCACTTGCAAACTGCGAGTTCGCTGGCAGCGTCCTGCTACCGCAGAGTTCCGCTTTTGCCACCGTCCAGCAGCTCAAAACCAGCTGGGTATACAGATTCCAGGCGAGCGGCAATTCGCTGAGGAACTTGTCGCTGCACCGCCTGCACTGCCTGTTCAATCGCGACCGCAAAAGCTCGCTGATTGGCTGCACCATGACTTTTTATCACCGTGCCGCGCAATCCTAACAGACAGGCGCCGTTATACTGGTCGGGGTTGAGGTGACTGAATCGCCTCGTCAGGCTCTTTTGTAGCCAACGCTTTAATAACAGTAGCCACCACGACCGTTTTTTCCCTTCACCCTGAGATTTCAGCAGAGAAAGGAACATCCTGACAACACCTTCCATCGTCTTTAACGTGACATTTCCTGTAAAGCCGTCACAAACCAGCACATCTGTCTTGCCAGTTAACAACTCATTGGCTTCAAGATAGCCGATATAATTGATAGAAGGGATTGTTTTAAGCACCGCTGAGGCATCCCGAATACTGTCGAGACCCTTTACTTCTTCTTCACCAATATTGAGCAACGCCACGCGAGGATTGGGAATATCCACCACCTCTTCAGCCAGAACTGAGCCCATAATGGCAAATTGCACCAACATTGTGCTGTCACAATCGACGTTGGCCCCTAAATCGAGGACCACCGTTTTGCCCTTTTGCTGATGTGGTAATACCGTCACCAGCGCCGGACGCTCAATCCCCTCCAGGGGCTTGAGTAATAATTTTGCCAGCCCCATCAGTGCCCCGGTATTACCGGCACTGACACAGGCTTGCGCTCGACCTTCTTTCACCAGCTCCAAGGCCATACGCATTGAACTCCCACGACTGGCGCGGATAGCTTGCGAAGGCCGGGCATCACTGGCGATAACTGACTGCGCAGGAATAATCTGCAGACGCGAACGTTGTTCAAAGTCAGCTTTAGCAAGTAATGGCGTGATGGCGTCGGGATTGCCGACTAAAAGAAGAGTGAGTTGCGAATTAGAATTCAGTGCCTGCAATGCTGCAGGCACTGTCACGGAAGGGCCAAAATCCCCTCCCATGACATCTAACGCCAGGGTTAGACGTGTCAAGGTATCGTCGCCGCCCGGTTTGGTCTTTCCCCAGTTGCCTGGGGAAAATCCTCACTAAGCTTCATCACGCAGACGCGTGATTACTTAGCGATGACCTTGCGGCCGCGGTAGTAACCGTCGGCAGTGATGTGGTGACGCAGGTGTTTTTCACCAGAAGTTTTGTCTACAGACAGGCTGGTGACTGCGGTCAGCGCGTCATGGGAACGACGCATGCCACGTTTGGAACGGGTTGGTTTATTCTGTTGTACGGCCATGGACCTTACTCCTCAATTACGGTTTATCCCCGATCCAACGGGGAGCACCAATTACTTACGCTTTAAGCTGGCTAATACGGCAAATGGGTTTGGCTTTTGCACTTCTTCAGGCAGTTCACCAAAGACCATGTCCGCTTCGGACACTTCACAGTGTTCAGAATCATGCACCGGAACTACCGGCAAGGCGAGGATGATTTCATCTTCAACCATTGCAAGCAGATCGATTTCACCGAATTCGTTAACCTCAATCGGTTCATATGCTTCCGGCAGTGCTTCAGCCTGTTCGTCTGAACGCACAGGACTAAAACAATACGTTGTGTAGACCTGATGAGTAAACGGCTTCCCGCAACGCTGACACTCGAGCGTTACCGTCACCTTCGCATCGCCGTTTAACACTGCGAGACGTTGGTTATCGATAGCGAACGACATGGAGCATTCCACATCACTGTCCACACTGACTACGGATTCGGCGACGCGCTCAACCTGATCAGGGGTATAGATACCCTGGTAATCAAGGCGTTTTTGAGCCGTACGAACCGGATCGAGAGTCAGGGGTAATTTTACCTTTTGCATAGGGCGCGCATATTAACTTTGTAACGTCATAGAGTCAAAGAAAAAGGCAGCCTGTGGTTGCCTTTTGCCAATAATTCGCACACATTGCGGGTTACTGCTTTATTTTCGTTCAGTGCTGATAACGAACATCAACCTGCAAAACGAAGCGCATAGTTTAAAATGGCTATCATCAATACGCTATATCTGATGGAAAAAAATATGCCTAAACTTATTTTAGCCTCCACCTCGCCATGGCGTCGCGCTCTTCTGGAAAAACTGCAAATCTCTTTTGAATGTGCAGCACCTGAGGTCGACGAAACCCCACGCAGCGACGAATCACCGCGACAGTTGGTGCTTCGACTGGCACAAGAAAAAGCGCAATCTCTGGCGTCACGTTATCCGGATCATTTAATTATTGGTTCAGACCAGGTATGTGTTCTTGATGGCGAAATCACCGGTAAACCGTTAACGGAAGAAAATGCCCGTCTGCAATTACGCAAAGCCAGCGGCAATATCGTCACCTTCTATACTGGACTGGCGTTGTTTAATTCGGCGAATGGGCATCTACAAACAGAAGTGGAGCCTTTTGACGTCCATTTCCGTCACCTAAGCGAGGCGGAGATTGATAATTACGTGCGTAAGGAGCATCCCCTGCACTGCGCGGGTAGCTTTAAGAGTGAAGGATTTGGCATTACGCTGTTTGAGCGTTTAGAGGGACGTGACCCTAACACGCTGGTTGGTTTACCGCTAATCGCGCTGTGTCAGATGTTACGTCGGGAAGGGAAAAACCCGCTGATGGGATAGTTGTTTGCGCCGGATGCGGTTACGTCGCATCCGGCAATCGGTGCAGGCGGCCTGATGCGGCGTAAACGCCTTATCAGGCCAACCGCCCATTATCAGGCTTATATGCTTGTATTAGCGCGCGTTACGCAGCTTTTGCAAACAACGCTTCAAACCTTCATCCATCGGCGCTTCGATACGCATCACCTCACCGGTCCCCGGATGGGTAAACTTCAACGCTGCGGCGTGCAGGAACAGACGATTTAATCCCGTGCCTGCTTCAGTGAGCTGTCTGTCAAATTCACGGTCACCGTAGCGATCGTCAAAGGCAATCGGATGACCCGCATACTGTGTATGCACACGGATCTGATGAGTACGTCCGGTTACCGGGCTACAACGCACCAGGGTGGCAAATGCATAGCGTTCTTCCACTTTAAAGCGTGTTTCCGACGGTTTGCCTTCCTGACTGACACGCACGATACGTTCGCCGCTTTGCAGAATATTTTTCAATAACGGCGCTTGAACGCTCTTCACATGCGACTGCCACTGACCGCGCACCAGCGCCAGGTAATCTTTTTGCATTCCTTTTTCACGTAATTGCTCATGCAGAGAACGCAACGCCGAGCGTTTTTTCGCTACCAGCAACACACCTGAAGTGTCCCGGTCGAGACGATGAACCAGTTCAAGGAACCGCGCTTCCGGGCGCAACGCCCGCAAACCTTCGATAACGCCGAAGCTTAAACCACTGCCGCCATGTACCGCCGTACCGGAAGGTTTATTCAGCACCAGGATATGATCATCTTCATATAAGATGACGTCCGCCAGCGCCGCCACCTTTTGCAGATGTGGCGAAACCGCCTCTTCTTCCCGCTCAGCAACGCGAACCGGTGGGATACGCACCTCATCACCCGCTTCGAGTTTATATTCAGGCTTAATACGTTTTTTGTTCACCCGCACTTCACCTTTACGCAAAATACGGTAAATCATACTTTTTGGTACGCCTTTCAATTGGGTACGCAAAAAGTTATCGATACGTTGCCCCGCTTCGTCAGCGGTGATAGCAACAATTTTTACGGATGGAGTCTCTGTTTTCATGGTGGGCGATTCTAATTAGCCAACAGGATTCGCGCCACTCATTTTTCTATGCTTATATTTAGTTTTGCACCTTATTACTTCACTACGTGATCACTTTATTGATGGTTATTAAACCAATCACCAGCAAGAAGTGAAAAAACTGTGAGTAAGCGGGTGATAAATGGTAAAAGTCATCTTGCTATAACAAGGCTTGCAGTGGAATAATGAGGCCGTTTCCGTGTCCATCCTTGTTAAAACAAGAAATTTTACGGAATAACCCATTTTGCCCGACCGATCATCCACGCAGCAATGGCGTAAGACGTATTGATCTTTCAGGCAGTTAGCGGGCTGCGGGTTGCAGTCCTTACCGGTAGATGGAAATATTTCTGGAGAGTAATACCCAGTCTGTTTCTTTGATAATTGCGCTGTTTTTCCGCATGAAAAACGGGCAACCGACACTCTGCGCCTCTTTGAGCTGACGATAACCGTGAGGTTGGCGACGCGACTAGACACGAGGCCATCGGTTCACACCCGGAAAGGCGTTACTTTGCCCGCAGCTTAGTCGTCAATGTAAGAATAATGAGTAAGTTACGATGAAAAGAATGTTAATCAACGCAACTCAGCAGGAAGAGTTGCGCGTTGCCCTTGTAGATGGGCAGCGTCTGTATGACCTGGATATCGAAAGTCCAGGGCACGAGCAGAAAAAGGCAAACATCTACAAAGGTAAAATCACCCGCATTGAACCGAGTCTGGAAGCTGCTTTTGTTGATTACGGCGCTGAACGTCACGGTTTCCTCCCACTAAAAGAAATTGCCCGCGAATATTTCCCTGCTAACTACAGTGCTCATGGTCGTCCCAACATTAAAGATGTGTTGCGTGAAGGTCAGGAAGTCATTGTTCAGATCGATAAAGAAGAGCGCGGCAACAAAGGCGCGGCATTAACCACCTTTATCAGTCTGGCGGGTAGCTATCTGGTTCTGATGCCAAATAACCCGCGCGCAGGTGGCATTTCTCGCCGTATCGAAGGCGATGACCGTACCGAATTAAAAGAAGCACTGGCAAGCCTTGAACTGCCGGAAGGCATGGGGCTTATCGTGCGCACCGCTGGCGTAGGCAAATCTGCTGAGGCGCTGCAATGGGATTTAAGCTTCCGCCTGAAACACTGGGAAGCCATCAAAAAAGCCGCTGAAAGCCGCCCGGCTCCGTTCCTGATTCATCAGGAGAGCAACGTAATCGTTCGCGCCTTCCGCGATTATTTACGTCAGGATATCGGCGAAATCCTTATCGATAACCCGAAAGTCCTCGAACTGGCACGTCAGCATATCGCTGCATTAGGTCGCCCGGATTTCAGCAGCAAAATCAAACTGTACACCGGCGAGATCCCGCTGTTCAGCCACTACCAGATCGAGTCGCAGATCGAGTCCGCCTTCCAGCGTGAAGTCCGTCTGCCATCCGGTGGTTCCATTGTTATCGACAGCACCGAAGCGTTAACAGCCATCGACATCAACTCCGCACGCGCGACCCGCGGCGGCGATATCGAAGAAACTGCGTTTAACACCAACCTCGAAGCCGCCGATGAGATTGCTCGTCAGCTGCGCCTGCGTGACCTCGGCGGCCTGATTGTTATCGACTTCATCGACATGACGCCAGTACGCCACCAGCGTGCGGTAGAAAACCGTCTGCGTGAAGCGGTGCGTCAGGACCGTGCGCGTATTCAAATCAGCCATATTTCTCGCTTTGGCCTGCTGGAAATGTCCCGCCAGCGCCTGAGCCCATCACTGGGTGAATCCAGCCATCACGTCTGCCCGCGCTGCTCCGGTACCGGTACCGTGCGTGACAACGAATCGCTGTCGCTCTCTATTCTGCGTTTGATCGAAGAAGAAGCGCTGAAAGAGAACACCCAGGAAGTTCACGCCATTGTTCCTGTGCCAATCGCTTCTTATCTGCTGAATGAAAAACGTTCTGCGGTGAATGCGATTGAAACGCGTCAGGACGGTGTTCGCTGCGTGATTGTGCCAAACGATCAGATGGAAACCCCGCACTACCACGTGTTGCGCGTGCGCAAAGGGGAAGAAACGCCGACCTTAAGCTACATGCTGCCGAAGCTGCATGAAGAAGCGATGGCGCTGCCGTCTGAAGAAGAGTTCGCTGAACGTAAGCGTCCTGAACAACCTGCACTGGCAACCTTTGCCATGCCGGATGTGCCGCCAGCGCCAACCCCAGCTGAACCTGCCGCGACTGTCGTAGCCCCAGCACCGAAAGCTGCAACGGCAACACCAGCAGCTCCTGCACAACCTGGGCTGTTAAGCCGCTTCTTCGGCGCACTGAAAGCGCTGTTCAGCGGTGGTGAAGAAGCCAAACCGACCGAGCAACCAACACCGAAAGCAGAAGCGAAACCGGAACGTCAACAGGATCGTCGCAAACCTCGTCAGAGCAACCGCCGTGACCGTAATGAGCGCCGCGACACCCGTAGTGAACGTACTGAAGGCAGCGATAATCGCGAAGAAAACCGTCGTAATCGTCGCCAGGCACAGCAGCGAACTGCCGAGACGCGTGAGAGCCGTCAGCAGGCTGAGGTAACGGAAAAAGCACGTACCACCGACGAGCAGCAAGCGCCGCGTCGTGAACGTAGCCGCCGCCGTAACGATGATAAACGTCAGGCGCAACAAGAAGCGAAGGCGCTGAATGTTGAAGAGCAATCTGTTCAGGAAACCGAACAGGAAGAACGTGTACGTCCGGTTCAGCCGCGTCGTAAACAGCGTCAGCTCAATCAGAAAGTGCGTTACGAGCAAAGCGTAGCCGAAGAAGCGGTAGTCGCACCGGTGGTTGAAGAAACTGCCGCTGCCGAACCAATTGTTCAGGAAGCTCCAGCTCCACGCACAGAACTGGTGAAAGTCCCGCTGCCAGTCGTAGCGCAAACTGCACCAGAACAGCAAGAAGAGAACAATGCTGATAACCGTGACAACGGTGGCATGCCGCGTCGTTCTCGCCGCTCGCCTCGTCACCTGCGCGTGAGTGGTCAGCGTCGTCGTCGCTATCGTGACGAGCGTTATCCAACCCAGTCGCCAATGCCGTTGACCGTAGCGTGCGCGTCTCCGGAACTGGCCTCTGGCAAAGTCTGGATCCGCTATCCAATTGTACGTCCGCAAGATGTACAAGTTGAAGAGCAGCGCGAACAGGAAGAAGTACAAGTGCAGCCGATGGTGACTGAGGTCCCTGTCGCCGCCGCTGTCGAACCTGTTGTTAGCGCGCCAGTTGTTGAAGAAATGGCTGAAGTCGTAGAAGCCCCCGTACCGGTTGCCGAACCGCAACCGGAAGTGGTTGAAACGACGCATCCTGAAGTGATTGCCGCCGCGGTAACTGAACAGCCGCAGGTGATTACCGAGTCTGATGTTGCCGTAGCCCAGGAAGTCGCAGAACACGCAGAACCGGTGGTTGAACCGCAGGAAGAGACGGCAGATATTGAAGAAGTTGCCGAAACTGCTGAGGTTGTGGTTGCTGAACCTGAAGTTGTTGCTCAACCTGCCGCGCCAGTCGTCGCTGAAGTCGCAGCAGAAGTTGAAACGGTAGCCGCGGTTGAACCAGAGATCACCGTTGAGCATAACCACGCTACCGCGCCAATGACGCGCGCTCCGGCACCGGAATATGTTCCGGAGGCACCGCGTCACAGTGACTGGCAGCGCCCTACTTTTGCCTTCGAAGGTAAAGGTGCCGCAGGTGGTCATACGGCAACGCATCATGCCTCTGCCGCTCCTGCGCGTCCGCAACCTGTTGAGTAATAATTAGCTCAAAGTAATCAAGCCCTGGTAACTGCCAGGGCTTTTTTATTTCATGTTTGAATCAACATATTAAAATTCATCAAATGGCATCCTTGCTAACCAACAATGCAAAATAGGCAAAAAAAATGCCCGCCCCGGCGATCCCAGAGCGGGCAGACAAAACATACCCAGTTTCATGATATGTTTTAAAGCGAGCTTATTTGTTGAGCTGGAAGAGCGACAATCCCTGCATATCGGTAAATGCTTTATACGATGCCTGCAATGCCGTTTGCTGCATGATGTAAGATGAAATAGTTGCATTCCAGTCCACATCAACCAGATCGCTCATCTGCTGCGTTTGCCCTAAAGCGCGATCGCTACCTAAGGAATCCAGCGACTCCAGTTTGTTCAGCTGCGTACCTAATTCCGCGCGAACGGTAAGGACATTATTCAGCGAGTTTTTCAGTCCTCGGTTGGTTTTATCCAATGCCGCAGCGGCGATTTCTTTATCCGCTTCGCTATCCGCGACCGGCGTTTTCAGGGCTGCGATGGCGCTATCCAGCATGGCAAAAAGATTGGTTTCAGAAGCGCTACCGTCTGGTTCCGCTACCGCGTTACTGGTAATACTGTCGAAAATTTTGTCGCCCGTATGTCCTATCACCATCGAACGCGAAGCATCGACCTGTTGCTTAATACTTTCTGTTCCGCCGACATAATCACCGTTAGCCTCACTAAACGGCGCAGTCTCTGTTTTATAACCGGCAAAAATGTAGCGCCCATTACCGTCAGTGGTGTTCGCCAGATTCAGCAACTGGTCACGAAGCCCCTGAATATCCGTAGCCAGCGAGGCCCGGTCATCGTCACTCAAGGTGCCATTGCTGGCGTAGACAATTTTTTCCTGAGCATTCTGGATAGCAGTTGTGACCTGGCTAAGTACACTCTCTTCCAGTGACACTTTTTGAGTGGCGAAAGTACGTGCCAGCGTGTACTGGCTGTTTTGCGCCTGTGCCTGGGAGAGAACAACAGCTTGTGATGCAGCAATGGGATCGTCTGAAGGGTTAACGACTCGCTTACCCGTCGACATCTGCTCGCCGTACTTCATCCATTCTGCCTGAGAATTGGTGATGCCGCGCATGTTTTGCTGGTACATCATCTGGGTACTGAAACGCATTTTATCTCCCCTTAGCGAATGTTAATCAGCGCATCAAAAATCGCGTTTGCCGTCTGCAGAACCTGCGCATTCGCCAGGTAATACTGCTGAAAACGTTGCAGATTTCCGTACTCCTCATCGAGATTGACACCGGAAATCGACTGCTGCTGATTGGAAAGCTGCGTCACCACATTACCTTGCGTGGTGCTACTGGTTTTCAATGTCGCGGTTTTATTACCGATATCACTCACTAACGAGGCATAAGCGTCGTTAAAGGATTTCGCACCGCCCACCGTTTTACTGTTGCTTTGCAGATCCAGCAGGGCCTGACCGTTGCGGTTGTCGCTATCACCCGCATCTTCTTCGCTCGCCATCGCGATTTTCGCTTCGTCGGTGATTAATACATCCATGTTGACGATGGCGTCACTTACTGGTTTCAGCGTGAAGCTGTCGTTAACGGCAGGCGTTCCTGTAAACGTCAACTCCAGACCATCAAATGCCACTTTACCGTTGGCATCTGGTGTCGCCGTAAAAGTGGTATTGCTGGCAAGGCGGGTGACCTGCCACTGATTATTATCGAACGAGATTTTGTAATCTGTCGCCAGTACCACGGAGGCATCAGTTACCGTGGCACCGATCGCAACGTCACCTTTGTTTTTCGTGTTTTGCAGAACCGCGGGCTTACCGATAGTAAAGAAATCTTCACCAGCATCGCCGTTAGCATCAAATCCGGCTTTGTGTTGGCTGTTGAAAGCCTCGGCAAATGCCAGCGCCAGTTGTCCAAGCGTATTACGCGTCTGGTCCAGATCCTGAGAACGGAATGTCAGAATGCCGCCCAGCGACTCGGTATTCAGTAATTTCTCCGGGATCTCAATATTGCCTGCCGTCCCATCAACGTAAGCGACAGTCGTACGAGAAGGGTCGGCGCTGGAAGGAACTGCCGCCAGTTGCCGCGCCGTACTTCCCTGAACCAGTGAGTAACCATTGGCATCGTGATGTTATAAGTACCGCCATCCTGAACGCTGACTTCTACGCCAACAATCTGGTTTAATTCGCTCACCAGTTGATCGCGTTGATCCAGCAGATTGTTAGGTGACGCCCCTGCCCCCACGCCTGTCAGGCGCGAGATTTGATCGTTCAGGCTGGCAATTTGTTTAGCGTAATTGTTGATCTGATCAACGCTGGCACCTATCGCGATATTGACCTGTTTGTCCTGGTCGCGCAGATATTGATCGGTGGTTTTAAACTGATTCACCAACCCTTCTGATTTCCCAATCAGCGCCTGGCGCGCCGCCGGGTCTTCCGCGTTACTCACCAGCGTTTGCAGGCTGGTGAAGAAATCCTGCATCTGTGTTGCCAGCGAAGAGGTACTGGTGGAGAGCATATTGTCGATTTTCGACATCTGCTCATAGCGGGCGGTCAGGCCGCTACTTTGCGTCTGCGCAGCACGTAACTGGTTGGTAATAAACGTATCATACTCACGCTGCACACCAGAAACGTAGACGCCATTGCCAACCCAGCCGCCAGCGCCCAACGTGCTATTGGCCTGCGCCATAATAGTGGTTTGGCGGGTATATCCGGCAACGTTATAGCTGGAGATATTATTACTTGCCGTATTTAACGCCGCCTGGGCCGCGTTCAGTCCGCTCATGGCGTTATTGATCAAGCTGGACATGGAGGTTCCTTATAAGCCTTCAATTACAGAGTATTATCGGCAGCGACCCGCCGGACTTGAGTTATTCAGAACAGATTATCAATGTTCATGCTGTAGGTTTTGCTCACCTTGTCGCTTATCGATTTCATCTGCTGGATCATGTTGGTGAGTTTACGGGCATAGTGAGGATCGGTAGCATAGCCCGCGTCCTGTAGGACCTGCGCCCCCTGTTCCGCACTCGCGGCGGTCGTCACGGCGGCGTAGCGCGGGTTACGTGTTAACAGCCCAACGTAATCCGACAATGCTTCCAGATACGAGCTGTAGACCCGAAACTTCGCTTTTACTTTCTTCGCTTCGCCGTTTTCATATTCAGTCGTGGTGATTTCAGTGACTTGCCCTTTCCAGTTGCCAGAGGCTTTGACACCAAACAGGTTATAGCTTGGCTCGCCGTTTTCGCGGCGGATTTGCCGTTGCCCCCAACCAGATTCAAGCGCAGCCTGAGCGAGGATCAAATGATGTGGCACACCGCTTTGCTGGCTTGCCAGTTGGGCGGGCAGCGAGAGTTGCGCGAGGAATGCTCTACTGTCACCCGGCAGCGAATCATCGTAGTTACGTGGTACGGCCTTTTGCACCAGCTGCGAAAGCGTCTGGTTTTGATAACGCACCACGGTTTCGAGCGGGAATTTCATCGGTGCTGCTGGCGTGGACTCCTCTGGCAATGGTTGTTCTGGCGTCATCTGTTTAACCATCATCTCTGCAAGCCCCAGACCTTTGCCCGCCGTCATCTGTTGGGCAATTTGCTGGTCATACATACTGGTATACAGACGAGTGTGCTCGCTGCTGAACAGGCCATCTTTTGGTAAAGCGTCGCGCATGCTTTTCAACATCATCTGCACGAACATCCCTTCCACCTGACGGGCCACCGGACGGATATTTGCCGCCTGATCTTCGCTCGCTTTCGCCTTTAGTTCGTTGAGTGATTGCGCATCCCAGGCCGCACTTGCCAGTAGTTTGCTGTCGCTGATCATCAGATGATTTCCAGTTTTGCCCGCAGACATCCCGCACTTTGCATTGATTGCAAAATAGACATCAGATCCATCGGCGTAGCGCCCAGCGCATTGAGCGCACGCACCACGTTATTGAGGCTGACGCTGGAACGTACGCTTTGCAGCGAACCGCCGCTCTGGCGTAAATCGATCTGCGTTTGTGGAGTAACAACAGTCTGTCCACCACCAAACGGTGTATCTGGCTGGCTGACATTGGCCTGACGATTAACTGTTACTGAGAGATTTCCCTGCGCTACCGCGCAGCTGTCGAGGGTCACTTCGCGATTCATCACCACCGAACCGGTGCGCGAGTTAATCACTACTTTAGCGTCCTGCGGAGTGACATTAACCTGCATATTCTGGATATCGGCAAGGAAACGGACCTGGGAACTGTTGCCACTTGGTACGCGCACCTGAATAGTCCGCGCATCTAACGCGGTGGCGCTGCCATATCCACGCACGCGGTTGATGGTGTCAGCGATTTGCTGCGCCATGCTGAAATCTTCGTCGTTAAGTTGCAAATTAAGGGTATTCCCGACGCCAAACTGGCTGGGCAATTCACGTTCAATAACCGCACCATTGGTGATCCGTCCACCGTTCAGTTGGTTAACCTGAACACTGCTACCGCCCGCGGAGGCTCCTGCGCCGCCAACCAGAATATTGCCCTGCGCCAGCGCATACACCTGACTGTCAACGCCCTTAAGCGGTGTCATCAACAACGTACCTCCACGCAAGCTTTTGGCATTACCCATGGAAGAAACCACCACATCGATGGTTTGCCCCTGACGTCCAAACGGAGGAAGTGACGCTGTCACCATTACCGCAGCGACGTTTTTTAGCTGCATATTGGTGCCCGTCGGAACGGTAATTCCCAGCAGTGAGAGCATGTTATTAAGCGTTTGTGTGGTAAACGGCGTCTGGGTTGTCTGGTCACCAGTGCCATCCAGCCCCACTACCAGGCCATAGCCAATCAGTGAGTTTTGCCTTACCCCCTGAACACTGGTGAGATCGCGAATACGCTCAGCCTGAGCCGCCGTCGTAACCAGTAGAAGAATTAATGCAGAGAGAAATTTAATCACCACAGCCTCACTTACATTGGCGACAGGTTAAGGAAGAAACGCTGCAACCAGCCCATATTTTGCGCTTCGTTAATGTAGCCATTGCCTACGTATTCAATACGCGCATCCGCCACCTGAGTAGACGGTACGGTATTGCTGCCGCTGATAGTGCGTGAATTAACCACGCCCGAGAAGCGAATAAATTCGGTACCCTGATTAATGGCAATCTGTTTTTCACCCACCACATGCAGGTTGCCGTTGACCAGTACCTGGTCAACCGTCACCGTCAACGTGCCGCTAAAGGTATTGCTGGCATTGGCCCCGCCCTTTCCGTTGAACGTGTTACCACCGGAGGCTTCGACATCGGCACGAGCGTTACCAAACAGCCCCTGCAAATAGCGCGGCACAGTATCAAAGCCAAAATTAGTTTTACCGTCACGGCTGGCATTCGCAGAGGAGCTTTTGCTGGCGCTGACGTTCTCCTGCAACACGATGGTCAGCGTATCGCCAATATTGCGTGGTCGACGATCTTCAAACAGCGGTTGATAGCCATAGTTAATCGGCTGAGCAGACTGGAAAATAGAACCGTTGGCGACGGGCGTCGGACCGGGAACCGGTTGTGCACTGGTCGCCCCCTGCACCAGCGGCGTGGAGGGTATCCAGGCGCAGCCGGTTAGTGAAAGCACCAACAAGCTGGAAATGGCATAAGTATGCGCAGCGTTTTTTTGCATGGCTATCATCTTCAAAAATCAGTAAACCGGTGAACCTGCCACCGGTTATGCCTTAGAGTTGCGTCAGTTTTTGCAGCATCTGATCGGTGGTGGACACCGCTTTACTGTTGATTTCGTAAGCGCGTTGCACCTGAATCATATTGACCAGTTCTTCCGCCACGTTGACGTTAGACGTTTCAACATACCCTTGATACAGCAGTCCCGCGCCGTTCAGGCCCGGCGTGCTTTCGTTCGGTGCACTGGAGGATTGCGTTTCGGTGTAGAGGTTTTCGCCAATGCTCTCCAGTCCGGTATCATTCATAAAGGTGGTGAGATTGAGCTGCCCAACCTGAACCGGAGCTGCCTGGCCTTGTTGGGTTACGCTGACCACGCCATCACGACCGATGGTGATACTTAACGCATTCGCCGGAATGGTGATCGCTGGCTGCACCTGAAAACCACCAGCCGTCACCAGCTGCCCGTTCTGATCCACCTGGAAAGAGCCGTCACGGGTATAGGCTGATGAGCCATCTGGCAACATTACCTGGAAAAAGCCCTGCCCTTTAATCGCGACATCTTTGCTGTTATTGGTCTGCGACAGATTGCCCTGGCTGTGTAAGCGTTCAGTGGCGACCGGGCGTACCCCCGTGCCGATTTGTAATCCGGAGGGTAAGGTGGTTTGTTCGGAAGACTGTGCCCCCGGCTGGCGAATGGTTTGATAAAGCAGATCTTCAAACACCGCGCGCTGACGCTTAAAACCGTTAGTACTGACGTTTGCCAGGTTGTTGGCAATGACGTCCATATTGGTTTGCTGGGCGTCAAGGCCCGTTTTGGCGATCCATAATGAACTGATCATATAATGTCCTGTAGTGGATTGCTGACAAGCAGAGCAGAAGCACGCGACAGTGTGAATTTCCCCTCACCCTAACCCTCTCCCCAAAGGGGCGAGGGAATAGTTCGCGCGCTTTTATTGCAATGTCATCAATCGTTCAATTAACTCATCGACAGCAGTTGGTTGGCACGGCCTGCGTTATCATCGACGCTGCTGATCACCTTCATCTGCATTTCAAAACGCCGCGCGCTGGCAATCATGTCGCTCATTGCCGCAACGGCATTGACGTTACTGCCTTCCAGAACCCCCGACATCACACGCAAGGTTGGATCTGCCTGCAGTACCGGCCCTCGCGTGGCCTGGGTTTCTGCGCTTAAACGAAAAATGCCGTCGTCACCGCGCTGCACTTCGCTGCCCGTGGCTTTCACCAGTTTCAGACGCCCTACTGGCGCAACTGTATTTGCCGGATCGCCCGGATTGAGCGCCGAGATTGTGCCATCGGCAGCAATCGTGATTTCCGCCCCTTCCGGCACAGCAATTGGCCGCGCCTCGCCTATCACCGGATGCCCCTGAATTGTCAGTTGCCCGGTGGGATCAACCTGAATGCTGCCATTACGCGTATACCCTTCGCTGCCGTCAGCGGTCTGCACGGCCAGCCATCCTGCTGCAACGCAACGTCCAGCGGGCGCGAGGTGTAATCCATCTTGCCGGGCGTCATGTCTGCACCCGGTGTTGACGCCGTTACCAGCGTGCGCGTGGGCAGTGAAAGCCCTTCCACCGGCACTGCGCGCAAGGCGTTTAACTGCGCGCGAAAACCGGGCGTAGAGGCATTGGCCAGATTACTGGCGGTTACCGCCTGTTGATTCAGCGTCTGGCTGGCTGCTCCCATCGCAGTATAAATTGCGTGATCCATTGAGCTATCCCGTCAGCGATTAGCGTAAGTTAACCAGCGTGTTGAGGATCTGGTCCTGGGTTTTGATGGTCTGGGCGTTAGACTGATAGTTACGCTGGGCAACGATCATATTGACCAGTTCTTTACTGAGATCGACGTTGGACGCTTCCAGCGCACCGTTGGTCAGGGTGCCAAAGTTTCCCGTCCCGGCTGTCCCCAACAGCGCCACGCCAGAAGATTGCGTCGCAGACCAGACGTTGTCGCCTTCGGATGCCAGACCTTCGTTGTTGGCAAAGTTCGCCAGTACAATCTGCCCCAGCAGTTGGGTTTGTTCGTTGGAATAGTTGCCGACAACCGTACCGTCATCATTGATTTGATAACTCACCAGATCGCCCGGTTTGTAGCCATTCTGGGTGGTTGCCACAATGTTGTTAGCGCCGGTATTTTGCTGCATGGAGTTGAGGAAGCTCAGACTAAACGTGGCGGGTTCTGCACCGTTAATTGCGCCGGTTGCGATATTATTCGCCATCGCACCATCCACTAATGTGCCATTAGCATTAAATTCCAGTGTTGTCGCTGTCTTCGCAATGCTGTTTGGATCACTGCTATCCTGGGTGTAGACCTGCCAGTTATTATCCCCGGTCTTCACAAAATAGACGCTCATGTCATGAGCATTACCCTGACTGTCGAAAACAGTCACCGAACCTTTTTTGTTATAGCTATCCGCATTGCTGGCGCTGAATGGCGTAACAGTAGGAAGCGGATCACTGGAATTCAGGTTGATCTGCATCGACGCCGTGGTGGTAGTTTTCGCTGCCATCAGGGTATTCGGGATCGAAATATTGGTCGGATTCGCCCCTTGCTGAATAGTCGGCGGCGTACCGGTTGCCGGGTAACCCGTCAGCTGTAAACCTTGCATATTCAACAGGTTACGGTTTTCATCCAGCATAAATTGTCCGTTACGGCTGTAGAACACCGAACCATTGCTGTCTACCAGACGGAAAAAACCGTTCTGGCTGATAGCAACGTCCAGACCTCGCCCGGTGTTGGTGGTCGTGCCATCGGTAAAGTCCTGAGTGATACCGGCAACTTTTACCCCCAGTCCCACTTTCGAACCGGCAAACATATCGGCAAAAGAGGCCGTGCCTGATTTAAAGCCGTAGGTGGCGGAGTTGGCGATATTGTTGCCAATAACATCGAGGTTGGTGGCGGCAGCGTTTAATCCGCTAACCGCTTGAGAAAAGGCCATGACTGACTCCTGAAATGTGAAGGCTTAAATTATCTGCCGTACTTCGTCGAGGGTGGTGGTGCCGTAAGTGCCGAGATCCAGCGTATTACCGCTGTTGCCGCGGATCACACCCTGCACCAGAGCAAACTGCAGCGGCTGGGCAACCAGTTGTGTACCACCGTTACTGGCGCTAATCGCTACATTGTAAGAACCGTTCGGCGCAGTGCTGCCATCAGTCAACGTACCGTCCCAGGTGAAACTGTGAACTCCGGCGGTCAGTTCACCAATATCAATGGTGCGCACAACCGCGCCATTTTTATCGGTGATGGTGGCCGTAACTTTGTCTGCCGCCTGTTGCAGCTCAACACCAAACGGCGTGGTCGTGGTCACAGCCCCTTCTTCACTGCCGGTTCCCGCAAGAACAGTTGTGCCGGGGATCATCACGCCGTGACCGATCAGGTTACTGGCCTGTAACGACTGGCTGTTATCAATCTGTCCGGAAATAGATCCGAGCGTGGTATTGAGTTTTTCAATCCCGCTGACCGTGCTGATTTGTGCCAATTGCGACGTCAGCTCGTTGTTTTCCATTGGATTGGTCGGGTCCTGGTTTTTCAGCTGCGCCACCAGCAAAGTCAGAAAACTGCTTTGTAAATCTGCGGCGTTGCTGCCCGTGAGCGAACTACTGCTGGTGGTACTGACGCCGGTATTTGTCGGATCGGTGGTGGTTACCGCAATGGACATAGCTTTCTCCTTTATTGACCGAGCGTAAGGGTTTTCAGCATCATGCTTTTCACCGTGTTGAGCACTTCAACATTGGCCTGATAGCTGCGTGACGCCGACATGGTGTTAACCATCTCCCCGACGACATCAACGTTCGGCATTTTTACGTAGCCCTTTGCATCTGCCAGCGGATTACCTGGTTCATAAACCAGTTTGTCCGGGGCCTGACTTTCTTAACATCGGCAACCTTTACGCCGCCTGTCGCAGCACCTGGTGCAGCGTTAACCTGGAATACCACCTGTTTTGCCCGATATGGCTGTCCATCAGGACCGGTCACGCTATCAGCATTTGCCAGATTACTGGCCGCCACGTTCAGGCGCTGGGACTGGGCAGTTAACGCCGACCCGGCGATATCAAAAATATTCAGCAGTGCCATCCGTTAATTTCCGCTCTGTAAAACGTTCATCATGCCTTTGATTTGCCCGCTCAACGCGCTAAGGCTCATCTGGTATTGCAGGCTGTTATCGGCAAACTGGGTGCGTTCGCGATCCATATCGACGGTATTACCGTCAAGCGAAGGCTGGTCCGGAATACGGTATTGCAGTTCTGCGGTAGGAGGCGTCAGCGCCTGCGCCGGGATGTGTTGCGTTGAGGTCATCGTCAGTGCAACCACACTGGTTGCATCCCGTCCACGTTGCATGACTTTTTTAAGTTCACTGGCAAAATCGATATCGCGCGCCTGATAACCAGGGGTATCGGCATTGGCGATGTTTGCTGCCAGCACTTCCTGACGCTGGGCGCGCAGATTGAGCGCCTCTTGTTGAAAACGTAAGGCGGCGTCGAGCTTATCGAGCATATCTCCTCCGCAGGTATCAAAATTCTGCCATCAGCTTAAATGCCTTTACGCGCGCGTTATCGGCGGAATAAACGCAAAATGGGTCGCTATTTATGCCGTTGATGGTCATTGCGGACAGGTACAATTCACGTTGTAGAAATGGCTGGGGGCGAAAATGCTGACAATAAAACGTAGCGTGGCGATCATCGCGATACTGTTCAGTCCGTTAAGTACGGCGAGCAATCTCACATCGCAATTGCACAACTTTTTTAGCGCCCAACTCGCGGGGGTAAGTGATGAGGTTCGTGTTTCTATTCGTACAGCGCCCAATCTACTACCGCCATGCGAGCAGCCATTGCTTTCGATGAGCAATAATTCCCGCCTGTGGGGCAATGTGAATGTGTTGGCACGCTGCGGTAACGACAAACGATATTTACAGGTTAATGTGCAGGCCACAGGAAATTATGTGGTTGCCGCGATGCCTATTGTGCGGGGAGGAAAGCTGGAAGCTGACAATGTCAAACTGAAACGTGGACGCCTGGATACCCTGCCACCGCGTACGGTGCTGGATATCAATCAACTTGTTGATGCCGTTAGCCTGCGCGATCTATCACCCGATCAACCTATCCAGTTAACCCAGTTTCGCCAGGCATGGCGGGTAAAAGCGGGACAACGCGTCAATGTGATCGCCAGCGGTGATGGGTTTAGCGCCAACGCAGAAGGTCAGGCGCTGAACAATGCAGCCGTCGCACAGAATGCGCGGGTGCGCATGGTATCGGGACAGGTAGTCAGCGGCGTTGTTGATGCAGATGGGAATATTCTTATAAACCTGTAAGCTGTTAAAGATTACCCGTCCCTTGCCGATAAATAAGCAACACATGATAAAAGCGCCCTCAATGAGGAATAAACCATGAGTATTGATCGCACTTCGCCTCTGAAGCCTGTAAGCACCGTTCAACCGCGCGAAACCACTGACGCGCCGGTAACGAACAACCGGGCGGCAAAAACAACCGCCTCCACCAGCACCAGTGTGACGTTAAGCGACGCGCAAGCAAAACTGATGCAACCCGGCAGCAGTGATATCAATCTTGAACGTGTCGAAGCGTTAAAACTGACGATTCGTAACGGTGAACTAAAAATGGACACCGGCAAAATTGCCGATGCGCTGATCAACGAAGCGCAGCAAGACTTGCAGAGTAACTGATCGTATGACACGTCTTGCAGAGATCCTCGACCAGATGTCCGCTGTGCTTAACGATCTCAAAACGGTAATGGTTCAAGAGCAGCAACATATCTCTATGGGGCAGATCAACGGCAGCCAGTTGCAATGGATTACAGAACAAAAAAGCTCACTGCTGGCGACGCTGGATTACCTCGAACAGTTACGCAAGAAAGAACCCAATACAGCAAATAGCGTTGATATTAGTCAACGCTGGCAGGAAATTACTGTGAAAACGCAGCAACTACGCCAAATGAATCAACATAACGGCTGGTTACTGGAAGGACAGATTGAGCGCAATCAACAGGCGCTGGAAATGTTGAAACCGCATCAGGAACCGACGCTATATGGGGCGAACGGTCAGACCTCAACACCCCATCGCGGCAGTAAAAAGATTTCGATCTGAATATTATCTCCGGCCTGCACTGCAGGCCGGAATGCATTGTTACACCGTCCGGCGGGCAAATTCTTTAACTTTGAAGCCCAGTACCGCCAGTGCAGCGAAGTACGCGGCAATCCCCGCCAGCACGACCGCCATTAAACGCAGTAAGCGCCAGGGCATGGTACCCAATGACCACTCCGGCATGATATGTAACATACCTAAAAGCACGCCAGACATCACCAGTACCGCCACCACCAGACGCAACAGAAACGCCATCCAGCCGGGTTGCGGAGTAAAGATTTTCTGCTTACGCAACTGCCAGTAAAGCAGCGAAGCATTCAGACACGCCGCCAGACCAATAGAAAGTGACAGCCCGGCATGTTTCAACGGACCAATAAACGCCAGGTTCATCAATTGCGTTAAAATCAGCGTAACGATGGCAATTTTCACTGGCGTTTTAATGTCCTGCCGGGAATAAAAGCCAGGAGCCAACACTTTCACTACAATCAGGCCAATCAAACCCACCGAGTAGGCAATTAACGCCCGCTGGGTCATCAGCGCATCAAACGCGGTAAATTTACCGTACTGGAACAGCGAAACGGTTAACGGACCTGAAAGAATGCCCAACGCAACCGCACTCGGCAGTGCCAACAGGAAACAAAGACGCAACCCCCAGTCCATCAAACGGTTGTATTCATCATGATTGCCACTGGCAAAACTTTTCGACAGCGACGGCAGCAAAATGGTGCCAAGCGCCACGCCCAGCACACCGGAGGGAAACTCCATTAAGCGGTCGGCGTAATACATCCAAGACACCGAACCGGAAGCAAGAAACGAGGCAAAAATGGTGTTGATGATTAAGGAGATCTGGCTCACAGAGACGCCAAGGATCGCCGGTCCCATCTGTTTCACCACGCGCATTGCTCCAGCATCGTGGAAGTTAATGCGCGGCAGGACCAGCATGCCGATCTTCTTCAGGTGCGGTAGCTGATACACCAGCTGCAGGATGCCGCCGACCGTAACAGCCCACGCCAGCGCCAGCACCGGTGGGTTAAAGTACGGTGCGGCAAACAGCGCGAAACCAATCATGCTGATGTTAAGCAGTGTTGGCGCAAACGCCGGAATCGAGAAGCGGTTCCACGTATTCAGAATCGCTCCCACCAGCGACGCCAGGGAGATCAGCAAGATATAGGGAAAGGTAATCTTTAGTAGCTGGCTGGTCAGGGCAAATTTGTCAGCTGTGTCAGCGAAGCCTGGCGCGGTCACCATGATCACCCACGGTGCGGCGAGCATGCCAGCGACCGTCACAACCGCCAGCGCAAGTGTCAGCAGGCCAGAAACATAAGAGACAAAGACCCGCGTGGCGTCTTCACCCTGCTTACTTTTATATTCCGCCAGAATCGGTACAAATGCCTGGGAAAATGCCCCTTCGGCAAAGATACGGCGTAACAAGTTAGGAAGTTTAAAAGCGACGAAAAAGGCGTCGGTTGCCATCCCTGCGCCAAAGATTCTGGCGACAATTGCGTCTCGTGCGAAGCCAAGCACACGCGAAAACATGGTCATCGAGCTGACGGCGGCCAGCGATTTTAATAAATTCATCGGTGTTCTAATCCGGACCCACGGGCAAAACGCCTGCAAGGCAGGCGCTGAAAGAGGCGAATAGTCTACCTAGATTATGGTGAATTGCTACCGCCAGATGTTACAGGGTTTATTCACTCATCGCATCGCGCCAGATCTTGTCAACGATACGTTGCGCCAGCACTGCCTATTCGCCGGCGGTTTGCGGAATTGTCTGATTTTGCACGTATTCAATGAAGTGCCGCGCACAGCCGACAAATCCACGTTGCTCAAGAGTGCTCTGCCAACCAGGAATCGGTTTATTCACTACACCCTGCCCGCGCTCCTCACGCCATTCGCGCATATCCGTAATGTCGATGAGCGCACCGTCAGTCACGGCCTGCACGGTTTCACGCTGACTTCCGGCACGGCGATGCATACAAGTGGTGATCTGCAAAGGACCGGCCGAAAAATGGTGCTCGGCAAACAGCATTTCGCCAGCGTCGTTAGTCAGTAGCGTACCGCCATCCAGAGAGGCTTTGCCGCCCGACAACCACAGCGCGGTATCCACCACATGCAGATAATCATCCAGCAACGTGAAATAAAGATCGTGTGGCCCGACGCTATTGCTACGATGTTTATCCATTCTTAGCGAGGCTGCGGTGGCGAGTTGCGTTTTTAACTCACCGTAGAGTGGTGCGAAACGACGGTTAAAACCGACCATCAACGTCAGTTTTTTCCGCGCCGCCAGTTCCACCAGCCTTTCAGCATCGCGCAGATTTTCTGCCAGCGGTTTATCGACACAGACATGTACCCCCGCATTGAGTAACGTACTGACCACGTCAAAGTGGCTGGCGGTGCTGGAGTGCACAAAAACCGCATCACAACTGGCGGCAAGGCTGGATAACGAATCGGCATAAGGAATGCGCCAGCTGTCACAAATTGGCAGGGCTTTGGCGCGCGTAGGCGACCAGGCTCCTTGTAACGTCCAGTCAGACGCTGCCGCCAGCACCGGTAACCACGCTTTTTGCGCAATGCCGCCTAATCCCACTACGCCGATACGTAATTTTTTCACTTTAATCTCCCAGATGGGCCAGCAACGAATCAAGACGTTGTTTCAGTTCTGCCACTTCGATTTCCAGGGCTTCGACGCGGGTCTGTAAATCACCGTCAACCATGTTCGACATAGCCGTTACCGCCGGCTGATCTTCAACCTCACCACTGAAAAGATGCATGTAGCGGCTTTCGCGTTTACCCGGTTCGCGGGCCAGACGCACCACAAAAGGACCATCTTCGCGATTCGCCAGTTGTTCCAGCGTCGACTCCACTTCCGCCATATCGCTGAATTCATACATTCGCGCGGCGCGGCTGCGCAGTTCACCCGGCGTCTGGGCACCACGCAATAACAACGTGGTGATTAACGCCACTTCTGCGGCGCTCAGTTTCAGATCGCCAAATTCTGAATTACAAAAACGTTGCTCATATTTGGTGACCCGATTACCAAAACCGCTCACTGTGCGTAGATAATGACGTTTGACCAGATAATCCAGCTGTTCCTGCACTTCGGATTCACTCAGATTCATGACCGGTTCACGGTTCATTTTCTGATTACAGGCCGTGACTACACCATTGACTGAGAGCGGGTATTGCTCCGGCGTGGTCACCTGCTTTTCCAGCAAGCAACCAATTACGCGAGCTTCCAGGGCAGTAAGTTGATATTTCATGAGATTCTCCTTAGCGGCCGGGCGTCCAGTCTGGGGTAGTTAATGCCGTCAGTACGTGATCGCGCCATTGTCCATCAATCAACAGATAGTCTTTCGCATAGCCTTCTTTTTCAAAACCCAGTCGCGCCAGTAAATCACCGCTGCGTTTATTGTGCGGCATATAATTAGCCATAATGCGATGAATATGTTGGGTGCGCTGCATATAACGAATGGCTGCGGTCAGGGCTTCAAACATGAGTCCTTTGCCCTGCCATTTTTGCCCAATCGAATAACCGAGATAGCAGGCATGAAAAGAGCCGCGAACAACATTGGAAAAATTGGCAACGCCAATAATCTCTTTTTCGTCCGGGTCGAATAAGCCAAAGTAGAAAGCTGAACCTTGTTTATGAAATTCGTTAATCATCCCTAGCCTGGCCTGCCAGCCTGATGGATAACAGTGGCTTTCGTCGCGCACTGGCTCCCAGGGCTTGAGGAAATGGCGATTCTCTGCGTAATAATCCGCCAGACGCCAGGCATCACGATCATGCACCAGACGCACGACCAGTCGGTCTGTGGTTAAGCGCACTTTTGGCACGTTACTGCGATAGCCAAACATTCTATACCTACTCCTTCCCGTAACGTCTTTAATACGCTGTAAGTATTACTATACCTGCGCAACCAGACCCTGTGAAAAGTCCAAAATGCCATTTTCTGCATTATTCACATATTTGATAAAAACTCTCTATCAAAGCGACGTTTTGATAAAAAAATATTGTCCCCGAAGTGATGGGAAAAGTCTTAGCGGCAATGCAGAATAGAAAGTGCTCATCTTTTATTTCCCGGGAGGGGAAATGTCCCGCGTATCGCAGGCGAGGAACCTGGGTAAATATTTCCTGCTCATCGATAATATGCTGGTCGTGCTGGGGTTCTTTGTTGTCTTCCCGCTGATCTCTATCCGCTTCGTTGATCAAATGGGCTGGGCCGCCGTCATGGTCGGTATTGCTCTCGGTCTACGCCAGTTTATTCAGCAAGGTCTGGGTATTTTCGGCGGCGTAATTGCCGACCGCTTTGGTGCCAAACCGATGATTGTTACCAGTATGCTGATGCGCGCCGCCGGATTCGCCACAATGGGTATCGCCCACGAACCGTGGCTATTGTGGTTTTCATGCCTGCTCTCGGGACTCGGCGGCACGTTGTTTGATCCGCCGCGTTCGGCGCTGGTGGTGAAACTAATCCGTCCACAACAACGTGGTCGTTTTTTCTCGCTGTTGATGATGCAGGACAGTGCCAGTGCGGTCATTGGCGCATTGTTGGGGAGCTGGCTGTTGCAATACGACTTTCGCCTGGTCTGCGCCACAGGGGCCGTTTTGTTTGTGCTATGTGCGGCGTTCAATGCGTGGTTGTTACCGGCATGGAAACTCTCCACCGTACGCACGCCCGTTCGCGAAGGCATGACCCGCGTGATGCGTGACAAGCGTTTTGTCACCTATGTCCTGACGCTGGCGGGTTACTACATGCTGGCTGTACAAGTGATGCTGATGCTGCCAATTATGGTCAACGACGTGGCTGGCGCGCCCTCTGCCGTTAAATGGATGTATGCCATTGAAGCGTGTCTGTCGTTAACGTTGCTCTACCCTATCGCCCGCTGGAGTGAAAAGCATTTTCGTCTGGAAAACCGGTTGATGGCTGGGCTGTTGATAATGTCATTAAGCATGATGCCGGTGGGCATGGTCAGCGGCCTGCAACAACTTTTCACCCTGATTTGTCTGTTTTATATCGGGTCGATCATTGCCGAGCCTGCGCGTGAAACCTTAAGTGCTTCGCTGGCGGACGCAAGAGCTCGCGGCAGCTATATGGGGTTTAGCCGTCTGGGTCTGGCGATTGGCGGCGCTATTGGTTATATCGGTGGTGGCTGGCTGTTTGACCTGGGCAAATCGGCGCACCAGCCAGAGCTTCCGTGGATGATGCTGGGAATTATTGGCATCTTCACTTTCCTTGCGCTGGGTTGGCAGTTTAGTCAGAAACGCGCCGCGCGTCGTTTGCTGGAACGCGACGCCTGATTTGATACTCCCCCCTGACTCCTCCATACTGAAAGTGAACTGACAGCCAAATGGAGGAGTCACGTGAAGCTATACATTTACGATCACTGCCCTTACTGCCTCAAAGCCCGCATGATTTTCGGCCTGAAAAATATCCCCGTCGAATTACATGTTCTGCTCAACGACGACGCAGAAACACCCACCCGGATGGTCGGTCAAAAACAGGTTCCCATTCTGCAAAAAGATGACAGCCGCTATATGCCAGAAAGCATGGATATCGTTCACTATGTCGATAAACTCGACGGCAAACCGTTACTGACCGGCAAACGTTCCCCTGCCATTGAAGAGTGGCTGCGCAAGGTCAATGGCTACGCCAACAAACTGCTGTTGCCGCGTTTTGCCAAATCGGCATTTGATGAGTTTTCTACTCCCGCCGCGCGCAAATATTTCGTCGACAAGAAAGAGGCCAGCGCGGGTAATTTTGCCGACCTGCTGGCCCACTCTGACGGTCTGATTAAGAATATCAGCGATGATTTGCGTGCGCTGGACAAACTGATCGTCAAACCGAACGCCGTGAATGGCGAACTTTCGGAAGATGATATTCAGCTATTTCCGCTACTGCGTAATCTGACGCTGGTAGCCGGAATCAACTGGCCAAGCCGCGTTGCTGATTACCGCGATAATATGGCGAAACAGACACAAATCAATTTGTTATCATCAATGGCGATTTAATCCTGACCCGCCGCGGCAGCCTGTATTCGCGGGTTGCCGCCGTTTTCAGTTTTTTCTGCTGGCGAGTTTATCGCTGGTGACACATGCTGCGTTGTGTCAGGATATTGACGCAGATTTCATGTCGAGGACTACCATGAACAAGTTTTTATTTGCCGCTGCATTGATCGTCAGTGGCCTGCTCGTTGGCTGTAATCAACTCACCCAATACACCATCACCGAACAAGAAATTAACCAGTCGCTTGCGAAACATAATAATTTCTCAAAAGATATCGGTTTACCCGGCGTGGCTGACGCCCATATTGTTCTGACAAACTTGACCAGCCAAATTGGTCGCGAAGAGCCGAATAAGGTTACCCTAACCGGAGACGCCAATCTGGACATGAACTCCCTGTTCGGTAGTCAGAAAGCGACCATGAAACTGAAGCTGAAAGCGCTGCCCGTGTTTGATAAAGAAAAAGGTGCGATCTTCCTGAAAGAGATGGAAGTGGTCGATGCGACGGTACAACCGGAAAAAATGCAAACGGTGATGCAAACGTTGCTTCCCTATTTGAACCAGGCATTACGCAATTACTTTAACCAGCAACCTGCTTACATCCTGCGCGAAGATGGCAGTCAGGGCGAAGCAATGGCGAAAAAACTGGCGAAAGGCATTGAAGTGAAGCCAGGCGAAATTGTCATTCCGTTTACGGATTAATGACGAGGGCGCATTCGCGCCCTTTATTTTTCGTGCAAAGGAAAACGTTTCCGCTTATCCTTTGTGTCCGGCAAAAACATCCCTTCAGCCGGAGCATAGAGATTAATGACTGCACCATCCCAGGTATTAAAGATCCGCCGCCCAGACGACTGGCACCTTCACCTCCGCGATGGCGACATGTTAAAAACTGTCGTGCCGTATACCAGCGAAATTTATGGACGGGCTATCGTAATGCCCAATCTGGCTCCGCCCGTGACCACAGTTGAGGCTGCCGTGGCGTATCGCCAACGTATTCTTGACGCCGTACCTGCCGGGCACGATTTCACCCCATTGATGACCTGTTATTTAACAGATTCGCTGGATCCTAATGAGCTGGAGCGCGGATTTAATGAAGGCGTGTTCACCGCTGCAAAACTTTACCCGGCAAACGCAACCACTAACTCCAGCCACGGCGTGACGTCAATTGACGCAATCATGCCGGTACTTGAGCGCATGGAAAAAATCGGTATGCCGCTACTGGTGCATGGTGAAGTGACACATGCAGATATCGACATTTTTGATCGTGAAGCGCGCTTTATAGAAAGCGTGATGGAACCTCTGCGCCAGCGCCTGACTGCGCTGAAAGTCGTTTTTGAGCACATCACCACCAAAGATGCTGCCGACTATGTCCGTGACGGAAATGAACGGCTGGCTGCCACCATCACTCCGCAGCATCTGATGTTTAACCGCAACCATATGCTGGTTGGTGGCGTACGTCCGCACCTGTATTGTTTACCCATCCTCAAACGCAATATTCACCAACAGGCATTGCGTGAACTGGTCGCCAGCGGTTTTAATCGAGTATTCCTCGGTACGGATTCTGCGCCACATGCACGTCATCGCAAAGAGAGCAGTTGCGGCTGCGCGGGCTGCTTCAACGCCCCAACCGCGCTGGGCAGTTACGCTACCGTCTTTGAAGAGATGAATGCTCTGCAGCACTTTGAAGCATTCTGTTCTGTAAACGGCCCGCAGTTCTATGGCTTGCCGGTCAACGACACATTCATCGAACTGGTACGTGAAGAGCAACAGGTTGCTGAAAGCATCGCACTGACTGATGACACCCTGGTGCCATTCCTCGCCGGGGAAACGGTACGCTGGTCCGTTAAACAATAAAAATCGTAGCTTCCTGTTGTCATTAGGTTATTTTACCTGTATAAATAACCAGTATATTCAACAGGGGGCTATTATGCGAATTGAAGTCACCATAGCGAAAACTTCTCCATTGCCAGCTGGGGCTATTGACGCCCTGGCTGGCGAACTTTCCCGCCGTATTCAGTATGCGTTTCCTGATAATGAAGGCCACGTATCGGTACGTTATGCCGCAGCGAATAATTTATCGGTTATTGGCGCAACAAAAGAAGATAAACAGCGCATTAGCGAAATTCTCCAGGAAACGTGGGAAAGCGCCGATGACTGGTTTGTCCGCGAATAATATGCAGTGATTTTTGTTTTTGCCGGGTCGCCCCGGCTTTTTTATTTTACTTACGAATTTTGAGTACAAAATTTCTACACTTCCTCAAAATAATTGCACAATATGCTAAAAAAATATGAATGACATGCTGTTTTATTGTTCATATAAATCTTAAAAGCAGAAATTTATCTGTTCCCCCCTTTAAAAATTCGGTGAATACCCTTACTTATTGGTATACTGAAGTTGCTTCAGATAAAAACGCATTGAACCTCGAATAACGTTGTCTAGTAACACGAATTAGGGGGCCATGATGGAAAAAAATAATGACGTCATTCAGACTCATCCGCTCGTAGGGTGGGACATCAGCACCGTTGATAGCTATGATGCGCTGATGTTGCGTTTGCACTACCAGACCCCAAATAAGTCCGAGCAGGAAGGGACTGAAGTTGGTCAGACGCTCTGGTTAACCACTGATGTTGCCAGACAATTTATTTCGATATTAGAAGCAGGAATCGCCAAAATTGAATCCGGTGATTTCCCGGTAAACGAGTATCGGCGTCATTAACATGACATGACCATCCACCCAAAAGGCACCTCACCGGTGCCTTTACCATTTCTGGGTTGTATATCTGCATTCAGTTAATTACTCTGCTTAAACCATGAGAGCAGAGAGAAAAAAATGAAATACGATCTCATCATTATTGGCAGCGGTTCCGTAGGCGCTGCCGCCGGGTATTATGCAACCCGCGCCGGTTTAAACGTGCTAATGACCGACGCCCATATGCCACCGCATCAACACGGCAGCCACCACGGCGATACGCGATTAATTCGCCATGCTTATGGTGAAGGCGAAAAGTATGTCCCGTTGGTCCTCCGCGCGCAAACGCTGTGGGATGAACTTTCCCGCCACAACGAAGATGATCCCATTTTTGTACGCTCTGGTGTCATTAACCTCGGCCCGGCTGACTCCGCATTTCTCGCCAACGTCGCCCACAGCGCCGAACAGTGGCAACTCAACGTTGAAAAGCTCGATGCGCAAGGGATTATGGCCCGCTGGCCAGAAATACGCGTCCCGGACAACTACATCGGCTTATTTGAGACTGATTCCGGTTTTTTGCGCAGCGAACTGGCGATTAAAACCTGGATCCAACTGGCGAAGGAAGCGGGCTGTGCGCAACTGTTCAACTGCCCGGTCACCGCAATTCGTCATGACGATGATGGCGTAACTATTGAAACGGTTGACGGTGAGTATCAGGCGAAAAAAGCGATTGTCTGCGCGGGAACATGGGTAAAAGACCTGCTCCCGGAGCTGCCTGTCCAGCCCGTACGTAAAGTATTTGCCTGGTATCAGGCCGATGGCCGCTATAGCGTGAAGAATAAATTCCCGGCGTTTACCGGTGAACTGCCCAATGGCGATCAATATTATGGTTTTCCGGCAGAAAACGACGCGTTGAAGATTGGCAAACATAACGGAGGCCAGGTTATCCATTCAGCGGATGAACGTGTTCCGTTTGCGGAAGTGGCCAGTGATGGGTCAGAAGCCTTCCCGTTCTTGCGCAATGTATTGCCGGGTATCGGTTGCTGCCTGTACGGCGCTGCCTGCACCTATGATAATTCGCCTGACGAAGATTTTATTATCGATACCCTACCCGGCCACGATAATACACTGCTCATTACCGGCCTGAGTGGGCACGGTTTTAAATTTGCGTCAGTTTTAGGGGAAATAGCTGCCGATTTTGCGCAAGACCAAAAAAGCGATTTTGATTTGACGCCATTCAGGCTTTCCCGCTTCCAATAATCATCATTACGGCCTCCAGAATGAGGCCGTTTTTACAGGAGTATTTAATGCGTCGGCTGTTGCACTATCTCATCAATAATATTCGCGAGCATCTGATGCTTTATCTTTTTCTCTGGGGATTGTTGGCAATTATGGATCTGATCTATGTGTTTTATTTTTAGTTTTCCGCACTGACATAAACTGACAAATATTTAATCTCCCTTTCATTTAGCGTGAAAAATTGAATGAGATTATTCCTGCTTCTACAGCACTCACCAGACATCTCTGATGCTGAACCCAC